>JBKPBV010000059.1:0-7840 GCA_046727055.1 Actinomycetota bacterium
GTAGGTACTTGCGCCCGATCTCGCGGTGACGAACTTATGCACGCTCGTCTTTGCGGGTGAATTGTCGGGACCCCAATCAGTTGTCGTGACATAAGTCGACGTGCCAGTTGCATAAATTTGCTGTCCGCCGGCAATCACGCCCACTGAGTTGCGGGACTGCAGAGCCGACTCACTATCGAACGCCGACACCGCCACCGTGTCGAGCCCCGAGAACGTCTCGGGACGAGCCAGGTTGGCGCATTCCACAAGACGTCCCTTGCTCACTTCCCCGCCCGCGCCGTCTTGCAGTGTGTACGCCGGAATCCAGTCGTCGACATTTGTTTTCGCCACAGCCGCCCGTAGTTCGTCCTTGGACTTCTCAGAGATACGGCCATCTGGCGTGTAAACCGGCGAGAGAGCATCAACGTCGGGCGACGAAACCGTCACAACACGCACCTGCGTTCCTACAAGTCGTGCGTCGAGCACGTCGCCGTCGATTGTCAATGTGGCGATCAGTTTTGGATTGCTGAGATTCGAGATGTCATACATCGTCAGAACGGCCCGTTGTCCTGCCCAGCGCAGTCCAGGCTCGGAATTCTGAACCGTCTGACCGCTGAACACGAGCACACGTTCGCCGGCAAGAAACACATTGCGAACCATCGTGTCTGGAAGGGTCTTGCGGAGTGTCATCTTTCCGCCATCGAGCCCAACTAAGTGCACTCGGGCCCGCGCGACCGCAACGATGCGATTCCCATCCGTCTTCACGATGTCGGGCTCGTCAACTCCTGCCTCTTGGACGTTGGTTGTCGAGTGCTCTGGCGGCGTATTCGCCGACCCAGCTGCCGTACCCGACGAGTCAGCGGCACGGCCTTGCTGAGGTACCGCAGTTGTCCTCTCCGCTGCGCCGCCCGCGTCGGAGGTTTGTGCGCCGCCCGCTCGTTCGATCAGATACTCGGGCGCCTGGTCCTTGAAGTACTCGAGAACGGTGTCACATGTGTTGAACGGCTTCAACACCCCGGCCAACGCGTACGCTGCGCCATCCTCGCTCGGCGGCGTTCCGTTATCACCGCCGCTTGGTAACGCAACCGCGACACCAACGATGAGGACTGCTGCCGCAACCGCGCTCGGAATGGCTACCCGGCCGGGTGATCGCTGCGAGCGCCGGATTCCCGTCTCGGGATTGAAAGTGCTCTCATCAATCTGCTGCCGAACCGCATTGGCAGCCTTTCGTGCGCGTGAATCGAAATCGCTCATTGCGGATCCTCTAACTGCAACTGACGCGCGACAGCATCGCGTGCCCGGCTCAAGTGGGTTTTAACGGTGCCTTCGCTGCAGTCAAGAACCTCGGCGATCTCCCTCACGCTGTAGTCCTCCATGTAATAGAGGGCTACGGCTTGTGCTTGACGGGTTGGCAGACGACGAACTGCTTGCCAGAACGCTTCATCGCCTTCATCCAATTCGATGCAGGTTTGCGTCCTCCCGGCAAGACGCATCAACGCCTTTGCCTCGCGTACGCGTCGCCGCAACACCGACGCAGCTCGATTACAGGCGACTCGGCGGACCCATGCGGCCGGCGAGTCGTAGGCACCGATGGAACGCCAATGCCGAAATGCAGCCGTGAACGCGTCCTGCACGGTGTCCTCGGCCACCCACTGGTTGCCAGTCAGGACAAACGCCAGACCAAGCACATGTCCGTACTCCCTCTTGTAGAAGTCGTCGAACGTCAGCGATTCGCCACGGACGTCGTAAGCAGGTTCGACGGCGGCGGCCGTTGCGGCTTGGCTCTCCATCAATGAGTTACTCGCCGCAGAGGGATCGTCGGTTGACATGACGGGGTGATTCTCCCCGGAAAGTTCGTTCTCCGCCCCCTGCGGGCAGATGTAGACCAGCGGCCCTGACTCAGCGTGCTAGATCGCCTTGACGGCTTCCGCGACGGGCGTGTCGCCGCCGATCAGGTCCACAGTCCGACCGATCGTGTTCGGCGAGTCCAGTGTGGCGACGATGACCGCGGCTACGTCGTCGCGCGTGACTTGGCCACGGGGGAGACGCTCGCCGAGGTCGACCCGGCCGGTGCCCGCGTTGTTGGTGAGGCCGCCGGGGCGCACGACGGTTGCGTCGAGCCCGCTCGCGCGCACCGCTTCGTCCGCACGGCCCTTCGCGCGCAGGTACACACTGAAGGTGTCGTCGCCACGCGCGTCGGGGTTCGCCCCCATGCTGCTGACGATCACGTAGCGGCTGACCCCAGCCTGCTTGGCCGCCGCGATCAGCTGCACAGCGCCGCCGTAGTCCATCGTCTCCTTGCGCGCGGGCCCGCTCCCGGGACCTGCGCCGGCGGCGAATACCACTGCGTCGGCGCCGGCGATCGCCTGCGCAACCTCGTCCGCGCTCGCGTGCTCGAGATCGACCACTGCGGGCTCGGCGCCGGCTTGCCTCACGTCGTCCGCGTGGTTTGGGTTGCGGATCAGGGCGACGACCTCGTCGCCGCGCTGTGACAGGATTCTGGCTAGGCGCAGGGCGATCTGGCCGTGGCCTCCGCCAATAGCTACTCGCATGTCTTCAAAGCCTACGGGTGCCGGATCGGTTGCGGATCACGACGTTCGCCGCAACGTCGTCGCGAGCACACGACCCTTCGGCCGCAGCGTCATTGAAGATGGGCCGGCAACCAGCGGATTGTTGTGGACGCGTAGCCGCCACCGGCGGCCAAGCTCGGCCAGTATCGTCGCGGCCTCCGTCCAGGCAAACTGCTCCCCAATACACATCCTGGGTCCGGCACCGAAGGGCAGATAGGCGCCGCGCGGTTGGCCTGGAGACCTGGGGTCGAAGCGGGCGGCCTTCCCCGGAGAGCTCCGCAGCCAGCGGTTTGGTCGGAACCGTTCGGGCTCAGCC
Organism: Actinomycetota bacterium; assembly: GCA_046727055.1. Lineage (GTDB taxonomy): Bacteria > Actinomycetota > Actinomycetes > Propionibacteriales > Propionibacteriaceae > Microlunatus. The sequence continues at coordinate 2,866 of JBKPBV010000059.1, forward strand.
CACCACCGCGGGTCGCGGTGCAGCAAGGCTGGGCTGATCAGGCACATCGTCCCGACCTCCACGGTGCGCCCAGCGAGGACCACCGGCTCAATGACTCGGCGGCTGAACATCCATGACGGCGGCCACAACCGCAACGTCTCGGCGAGGACGGCCAGCGTCAGGGGCAACGCGTCCGCCAGTTCACCCGCCGGGGGTGCCTCAGGCGTGGCGTCCCACTCGGCCTCGAGATCGGTGCGGACCGCCGGCGCCCGGTCTATGGCGGCCAGAGCCCAAGTTAGGGCTATGGCCGTCGTCTCGTGCCCGGCCAGCAGCAACGTCATCACCTCGTCCCGGACTTGTCGGTCGGTCATTTCGGGTTGAGAAGCCACCAGCTCCAGCACCGGCCCGGGCGTAGCCGCACCGGCCCAACGGCCGCGTATCAGATCGTCGACAATCTTCTCGAGCTCGGCCTTGGCGGAACGGACGCGACTGCCGACAGGCAGCGGGGACCGCAGCAGTGCGGGACCGCCTGGAGCCATGGCGAGCCGGAAGCCCGCAAACAAGTTGGTCAAAGCATGCGTGATCTGCGGCGCTGCCCCGCGGAGGTCCGAACCGAACAGCGCCATCCCCGCGCCGTCCAGTGTCATGGCCGACATCTCCGCGACTAAGTCGATGTCGCCACCTTCGGACCACCAGTCGGCGGCATGTCGTGCGGCTAGGGCGAAGTGCGGCAGGTACTCGGCGATTCGCTGCGGGTGGAACGCCGGCTGCAGGGTGCGGCGGTGGCGCAGATGCTTGTCACCCTCGCTGGTGAGGAGGCCCTCGCCGAGCAGTAGTCGCGCTCGTGCCAGCCCACGGCCCTTCCCGGTTCGCCGGGCACCTGTGGTCAGCAGCTCCCAGACCTGGGTGGGGTCGTCAACAAGGAGCACTCGCTCGGGTCCCATACGCAGCGGAACTTCGCCGGCGCCGCTGGCCACCAACACATCGAGGAAGTCCATCGGCGAGCGGCGGAAAGCACGCATCAGTGCCACGTTCACCCTCAGTGACCGCGCGGATCGGGCAAAGAGGTCGGGCAGGCTCACCGTGCGCGGGCTTCTTGCCGCAGACCAGCCAGCTCTGCACCGCGTAGTCCGCTTGGCAACGGTCGGCATGCTGATCACCTTGCCCAACCCGTTAGGGCGCTGCTGAGGATGATCACCGCTTTGCTCGTCGTGTCGTCCACAGTTGGATTGTCCCCCTGAGGGAGCCTTCCTCTTCCGGGACTGATCTCAATCTGCCATGATCGTTTGCGCGATGAGGAGGCATCCGCGGCCCGCCACGTTGCAGGGATCCCGGAGGCGGGAGTCGGTCTGCATCATCAGGTCATCATCGATCCCACCACGTTCCCGCTGGAACGCGTTGTCATGAGAACCCGCCTTGACGGAACCCCAGCGGCCGATGAATGCAACTCTTGGTGCGTTCGTGAAACTCGCAATCCCCACGTCGCGGGGGCAAGATGGGTCGACCACGGAGTATGTGGGCGACTTCTGAGGCGCGGCTCAATCTAAGGAGGTCGGACGATGGCGCGTGTTGTCGTAACGGGCGGTGCTGGCAAGCTCGGGCGCGCATGTGTCGATGAGTTGATTCGTCACGGCTGGGATGTGGTCGTGTTCGATCGTGTGCGTCCGCCATCGGAGAGTACAGCGGTGGTTGTTCCGATCGACTTGACCGACTACGGCCAAGTGCTGGACGCGATGCTTGGGGTGGAGGAACGATACGCTCGGCCGGACGCAGTGGTGCATCTCGCCGCTGTCCCCGCGCCGGGGATCGTGCCAGACCACCTGACATTCATGAACAACATCAGTTGCACCTGGAATGTCGTCAGCGCGGCGCGACGTGCCGGCGTAGACAACATTGTGTGGGCATCCAGTGAGACGGTTCTCGGGCTGCCATTCGACACGCCGCCGCCATACATCCCGGTGGACGAGGAATACCCGCCCCGGCCCGAGTCCACTTATTCGCTGGTCAAGACGCTTGAAGAAGCTCTGGCCGTCCAGTTGTGCCGCTGGGACCCGGAGCTGAAGATGATCGGGCTGCGGTTCTCGAACGTAATGGAACCCGCCGACTACGCGCGTTTTCCGTCCTTCGACGAGGACCCGGGTTCGCGGAAGTGGAACCTGTGGGGCTACATCGATGCCCGCGACGGCGCTCAGGCGGTCCGTCTGGCGCTCGAGTCCGACCTCACCGGCACCGAGGTCTTCATCATTGCGAACGCGGACACTGTTATGTCCCGACCGAACGCCGACCTTGTCAAGGAGTTCTTTCCCGATGTGGAGGTGCGCGGGCACCTCGGAGAGCATGACACGCTGCTCTCGATCGAGAAGGCCAGGCGGGTGCTCGGCTACGAACCTGCGTACAGCTGGCGCAACGCCGGCACGTCCTAATCCCTCGGGCCGACCGCTCTGCGGCAGAGGCTAAGAGACTGAAGAGGCCGCGATGTGGGTTGGCCCTACAGAGACCTGACATTCGAGCGGTACATCGTAGGCCTGGCCTCGCACGAGACCTGACGTGCCAGAGTGTGTCAGTAGGGGAGGATCGGCTTTGGGTGCCGCGCTGGCGCCCCTGGCGGCGCCGGGTAGATCTCGCCGCTCGGCTGGCCAGGCCCGAGATTCAGCTCGGATTCCTGACCCGCCACTAGCGTCTCGTCGGCAAAGTGCTCGTGCATCCAGTTCAGATGGTCGTTCCGATCCGCGACGATCCGTAGCGTGTCCCACGCTGGCATGTCCTGTTGGTCGAATTGCTGACCCATCAGCTCCGGGTCAACCTCGTAGTGCTTCAGCCGGATGATTACCCCGTCGGACACCCGCGTCGCTTCGGGGCGAACGTACTCCTGCTTGTAGACGAACCGTTGCATCGAATTGGCCCCTCAGCTCTCGTACGCCTGGTCCAGCATCTGCTTGCCGGGATTCATGATGTTGTTGGGATCGAGTGTCCGTTTGATCTTGAGCATCACGTCCCAGCCGCCGCCCATCTCTTCGGGGACCAGCTCGGCATCGCCGACTCTGGTGCTGCCGTGGCAGGCGGTGATTGAGCCGCCGTACTTTAGTGACACCTTCGCAATCTCGGATTTGAGGTCGACCCAGCCGGCCCAGGTCTCGTCGTCGACCTTCTCCTCCCAGATCCCGATGTCGATTTCGGCGAGGTAGTCGCCCCACGGCTTGTACGCCGCGTTGGTGTAGCAGTAAATGCCCCAGTTGTCGAAGATCCCGTACTTGTCGATGTACCTCTGAGCGATCGCCGTCCACTCCTCGCGCACCTTGGGGATCACGGTCCATGGCAGCGACGCGTCCTCGCAGTGCCACGACATCGGGGCGACGGTGCCGTCCTTGAGGCGTCCATGCAGCGGGTTGGCGTAACGGTCATGTCGGGACGCCCAGTCACCGACCGCCATTTCGTCGCCGGTGTAGCGCCCGCCTTCCTTCCTGCCGAGGTCCATCAGCAACTTCGACGCCTCGCGCACCTCCGGCTTCGTCCCGTACAGCGCTGTCGCGACGATGGAGTTCACCCAAGGCGGCATGGGGATGAAGGCCTCGTCGTCGCGTCGCAGGTACTCGATCTTCTTCTCATCGAAGAGCACGGTGCCGGCGAGGGTGGCGATACCTGAGGTGACGATTCCGTGGACGGTGCGATGGGCCCTTCCGAAGTCGTCGAAGGCGAAGAACGCGGCAAACTCCGCCTCTGGCCTTGGGACGAGCTCCAGCGTGGCCTCGGTAACGATGCCGAGCGTGCCTTGGTGACCCATGAACAAGTGCTTGAGGTGGTAGCCCGTCGAGGACTTGCGGACATTCTTGCCGCCGCCGTCTCCGACCCGGATGATCTCTCCTGTCGGCAGCACGATCTCGAAGGACACGACCAGGTCGCGGGTGTGTCCGAAGCGGGAACCCAACAGCGACCAGCCGCTGCAGGCGATCCGCCCGCCCACCAAGGAGCACGGGTACGACGCTGGCGTGTCTGGGTAGAAGACGCCGTACTGCTTCAGCTCCTCATTGAGCTTCAGCATGTTGATCCCCGGGCCGACCGTGACTGTCCGGTCGGCCAGGTCGATCTCATGGATCTGGTTCATCCGCTTGACGTCGACCATGATCCCGCCGCGAAGCGGTACCGCTCCGTCGTTCAGGCCAGTCCCGCCGGCACGTGGGACGACGGGGATCTTGGCGCGGTTGGCCAGCGTGAGGATTTCCGAAATCTGCTGGGCGGTTCGCGGCAGCACCACGACCGCCGGCATGTGCTCCGCCCACCTGTGCACCGGGAAGGGTGCGGGCACGCGGGCTCGATTAGTCCGGCTCGGAACCCCGGTCAGTACAGATCCGGGCTCGTTCATGATCGCCTCGAGTTCGCCGACAACGGCGTCGTCGACTGTCATCACGGCGGTGGTCATCGGGCGGCCTCCAGGTCTGACGCCCCGCGGCGGCCGCCGACCTCGATCCCTGCGGACTCGGCAACCAACTCGATGATGTCGGCGACCTCGATCCCGGCTCTGTGTCCCGCAGTCGATAGCGGACGCTCCGACCAGACGCAGGCACTCACCAGCATGTCGACATCGAGTTCCTTGGCCTGGGCCACGCGTGTACTGCTGATCGCCTCGGTGATCTCGGGTTTCTCAATCGGGAGTCCGCCGCCACCACCGGAGCAGTACGACCACTGGGTGACGTGGTCGACGTCTTTGAAGATCAAACCCGGGATCGAGTTCAGGATGAAGCGGGGTGCCTCGTGTATCCCTTTGCGCTTGTTGAGCCGGCAAGGGTCGTGATAGGTCACGGTCTTGTTGATCGGCCTCTCGAGCTTGAGCTGGCCGTTCTTGATCAGGTCGGCCACCAGCTCGACGACCTGCACCACCTCGATGTCGAAGTCCTCCCCGAAGTACGCCGGATAGTCCTCGGTGAAGTGGATGTAGTCGTGCGGCTCGATCGCGATCACTCGCCTGACGCCGTAGGCCCGCCAGTCCGCCAGGTTGTGC
>JBKPBV010000060.1:0-3359 GCA_046727055.1 Actinomycetota bacterium
GTTGGTCAGCCACAGCCGCACCACCTCACCCGCCCGGAAGGAAAGACGCAGGTCGGGGTCGCCGGCCACTAGCAGTTGGTTGCCGAAGCGGCCCATGGCCGCGTAGCTCGTCTCGGTGGGGCTGAAGGGGGCGACGTGGCCGTCCTCGATGAGAATGTCGTCCAGAGTGAGGATCAGGTCGCGGTCGGTCGGCGGCCAGTAGTCGGGGTCGGCGGGGACGAGAAGGATGTTGCCGTATAAGCCGAGTTCTTGGGTGTAATCCTCCCGAATGTGCGGGTGGTACCAGTACAGGCCTGGGTCAGGAAACTGAATGCGGTAGCTGAATTCCCCGCCCACAGGGATCGGCGCCTGGGTCTCGTGCGGGACGCCGTCGTAGCGGTTCTCCAGCCGCAGCCCGTGCCAGTGCACGGTGGTGTCAAGGTCGCCGTGGTTCTCAACGTGCACAACGATTTCTGTGCCCTGGCGCACCTTGAGGGTGGAGCCGGGGATTGAGCCGTTGTAGCCCAGCATCCGCACGGTGGCATCGCCCAGCGGCTTGGCCACCGGGCCGACGCGCAGTTCTAGGGTGTCGCCGTCGGCCAGCTCCAGCAGCTGAGGCCGGCTGGCCTCAGGCAGTCCGGTGGGGTCGGTCGGGAACGAATCCGCCGGCGTTACTGAGTGCAGGTGATGGTGTTGCATGGCGGTGTCTCCTGCTGGTCGTCCTCGCATCTAGGATGTCATCACCATGGTCTGGCGGGAGGCAGTCCTGTGCCGATGCTTGTCGGAGGGTTTGATCATCGCGCGCTCGCTGCACTCTCGCGAGGCGTGCAGCCCCAGACCAAATAGAGCAATCCCGCCATGCGTTCTTCCATATCAAGCTTTCCGGTTCGATCTTCCAGGAATCGCCAGGGGCGGGCATCAACTGGAGCGCTCGATGCCGGCAACAAGGTCTGAGTAATTAGACGGAGCAGCGGGTTCCCTAGTCTGCCTCGTCGCGAGTTTGACAGTTTGGCCCCGAACGCCACGATGCGACCCTCCTTTTTGAGATGGGCAAGCAGGTGATCTAGGGCTTCGGGCGAGGTGAGCACCTCGTGCGCCGCGAATAGCAGCAGTCCGTCGAAGGTACCGGGGAGGGCGATGGTTTGCGCTGGCCCAACAACAACGTGAACGTTGTTCCATCCCTCTTGCTCAATCCGTTTGTTAGCAATCGCCGCCAGATTTGGACTGATTTCCACTCCCACTACTTCTCCCCCGGGTCCGACGGCTTGGACGAGGAAACGGAAACTCGCTCCTGTTCCGCACCCAACATCGAGGACTCGGCTCCCAGGCTCTAAGCAGAGATGTCTCACCGCGGCTTCTCGGAGAGGCCGCGTGAACGAAGCCAGAAAATCCGGATAACGGGAAAGTAACCAGGTATAGCGAGGAATGAGAGAGGGAGGGGCATCCTCCTGCCGTGTATTCATCTCTTTCTATATATCGATCGATCGATCTACGTCAGCAGCAGCGCTGAAGTCGCTCACCGTACCGCACTGCGGCGCCACATCGTGATGAATGCCCCCACCAGGAAAACCGCGAGAAGCAACGTGCCAGGTAGAAGGATCTGGCCAGCCTGGGCCGAGAACCCGGTGTGTGCAGTCACCGTGCCGCCCGCGGCGATTGCGGTACCTGCGAGCACACCGATCCAGCCCAGCCATCGGGGGTACCGGTGGCCGAATGCCACCGACAGGCCGAGGGTCAATATTGTGATGCCCTCGATGAGTTGGAAGAAGCCGCCCAGCCCTTTCTCGGTCCACCGCACGCTCTCGGCCACCTGAAACGCTGCTGCTTGTTCCGCCGGGTTGACTGCGCCAATCCAGGCGTCGATCGCTGCCTTCAGCCTGACACCATCCACAGCCATCTGGACCGCGAATACAGCCGCGACCAACACCGCTGTCACGGTGCCGACCGTCCCGAGCGCGCCCGGGAAGCCTGACTGGCGGGCAAGGGATCGACCGAGGGCGATCAAACCCAGAACGATGAACAAGGTTCCGGCGAACTGACCAATGTGTACCGCCGTCCAGATATCCGAGGTGGCGTATTCGCGGAACACTGCCGCCGAATCATTCGGATCGACCCTATGCGGATGCAGCCGATCCGTAATGATCTGCAGCACAACCCCAAGCGCCCCAAAGCTGCGCCCAGCCGGAGCAGCGACCTGTCAACGCTGATCGGAGGATCATCGCCCAGACGGGTGGGTTCCTGCTGAGCGCCGGTGCTCGTTACCGCCGTCGCCGGCGATGTCGACTTCTCTGGCTGCTCGATGCTCATGTCGGAGTCCCTCTCTGGCGAGATATTTGATTCGGCGGGCCGGGCATGTGACCCAGATGTTGATGGCAAACGCTCGGTCGATAGCTTGATTCTTCTCCGGGCTCTGCTCTGCGGTTAGCTCGCAAGTAGTTGTCCCTGCGAGTCTGGAGCCGTCGAATCAATGGCGGCATTCTTTAGCATCCGGCGATGAAACGACCGACGACACCCGAGGAGGCGGCTGTCTCTGCTGCAATCGTTGTCTGGGTTGTGGCCCATTCGGTGATCTTGGCGTGGCCTCATAAGCCCCCAATGTCGGTCTGCCCCGGCGTGATCATCTGCCATGCCGCCATCGACGGTAGCCCCGGTTGGTGCTCGCCGAGTTCACCGATGAGGACTATCAAGTTGTGTGGTGGGTCATGGCCAAGTGCTGCGTTGTCGTTGCGGTTCTCGTTGCACTTGTCGCGGGCCCGCAAGGCCTAGTCAGAAGCATTCCTCGACGTAGCGCCGAACCCGAACCCGAGCACGCCGGCCTCCTGATCATGAGGTGGTCGAGCACGGCGATGCGCCAGGGCGACCTGCACCCTCGGATCTGAGCAGTAAGTGAGCTGTCAGGCACCGGTGGGAGTGCTCGCTGTCAGTTGACATGCTGAGCCAGTGCGCGTACTCGTACGGTGTGAAATCATTAAGCCCCGGTCTTTCAGTAAGGATTCCGGCCAGCCCACTTTCATGATCATCTGCGGCGTTGATGGCTGGTTTCCGCCTCGGGCTCGGTGGATCGGCCGGCCTGGGTGTCCGGGTCTCCGAGTTCCTTGGTGGTGGGTGGTCAGGTTGGCCTAACTATTCAGGTGACCAGTGGCGGGCAGATCTGGGCAAGCCAGTTGAAGGCGTCGGCGAGCTGATGCGCCCAGGGCCAACGATGGTCGATTCTGATTCTGGTTCGGCGTTGCCCGCGTATGAGGCGGGCGGCGACGTGCAGCAGCCGGTAGCGCAGCATCTTGGGCTCGGCTTTGGCCAGGTCGTTGCTCAGGAGGGTGGTCTGGGTCCATGCGATCAGGTCGGCCGCGGTCAACGCGAGCTGCAGCCAGGTCTGGTTG
>JBKPBV010000061.1:0-5928 GCA_046727055.1 Actinomycetota bacterium
TAGGCGACGGCGTCGCCTACCGTTTTGAGGTTCTTGGCCTCTTCATCGGGAATGCTGACGCCGAACTTCTCTTCGGCGGCATAGATGATCTCGACCATCGACAGCGAGTCCACATCCAGATCATCGGTGAACGACTTGTCCAGCTGGACGTCGTCAACTGGGACGCCGGCGACCTCATTGACGATCTCAGCTAGATCTGCGCGGACTTCCTCGGTGGTGGGCATCAATAGGGCTCCTTCAGTGTTGGTTGGGATGGTTCGAGCGTCCAGATTTCAGGGCAGGATGATCACCTGACCGGCGTAGACCAGGCCGGCGCCGAAGCCAATGATCAGGCAGGTCTGCCCACTACTAGCCTCGCCGGACTCCAGCAAAGCCTCGATGGCCAGCGGAATCGATGCGGCGGAAGTGTTGCCCTGCCGGGCGATGTCGCGTGCGACGACGACCCGGCTTGGCAGTTTGAGTGCACGGAACATCGCGTCGGTGATCCGCATGTTCGCTTGATGCGGCGCGAAGACGTCCAAGTCCTCGGGACGTACGCCGGCGGCGTCGAGCGCCTCCGCGGCGGTCTTCGCCATTGTGTAGGAGGCCCACTTGAAGACGGGATTGCCTTCCATCTTCAGCGTCGGCCAACTGGCCCCGCCTTCGGTGGATCGGTACGACTCCGTGTCCCAGGCCAGTGCGGCGTCCCAAGGCTCGGTCTGTTGAATCAGCGGCGCTTGATCGCCATCAGACCCCCAGACGACGGGTCCGATGCCAGCGAACTCACTGGGGCCGATCACCGCAGCACCCGCACCGTCGGCGAACAGGAACGCGGTGGACCGGTCGGACCGGTTGGTCATGTCCGTGAGCCGCTCCACGCCGATGATCAACACGTACTTCGAAGCGCCACCGCGAATGAAGGAGTCGGCCATCGCAGCTGCGTAGCAGAAGCCAGCGCAGGCGGCTGAGATATCGAAGGCCGCAGCGCTCTTCGCTCCGAGCTCGCTGGCGATCGTGGTGGCGACCGCTGGTGTTTGGTAGAGGTGGGTGACAGTCGAGACGATGACCGTGTCGATCTGGCCGGCTTCGATGCCAGCACGCTCCAGCGCCTTGCGGGCGGCGGAAACCGACATCATCTGGATGGTCTCATCATCGGAAGCCCAGCGGCGCTCGATGATCCCAGACCGGGTACGGATCCACTCGTCGGAGGAGTCGATCATCGTGCAGATTTCAGCGTTGTCGACCACCCGACGCGGCCGATAGCCACCCACTCCAAGAATCGCGGAGTACTTCGCCCCCGATGTCACGTTGAGCATCATCGGGTCACCTCTGTTGCGTTCGCGGATTCGACAGTCGGATGTAGCCGAAGCAACGGCTGACCAGGTGAGACAGGGTCGCCGTCCTCGACAAGCCACTCGACGACGATGCCACCATGCGGCGCGCTCACCGGCATCTCATCGCGGAGGTTCTTGACCATCCCGACCGTGCTGTGGCTCGGCAGGATCGTGTCAGCCTCGATGTCCTCGGTGCGAAGGAACTGCCCCTTGCCAGGGGAGACGATGAGTCGCCACGGCGGATTGCCGGGGATCGGGGAGGCTGAGGCTGCACCGCCGTGCTTGTGCACGAATTCCATGGCGTCTTCCAGCTGATCCGGCGTGTTGAGGGCGAACACCTCCACCCCCTTCAAGTTGCGTTTGGCAATGGCGGTCAACGTCCCCGCGGGCGGCATCTCCAGCAGACCTGTGACACCCAGGTCGCCCATGGCGGCCATGCAGAGATCCCAACGAACTGGCGCGGCCACCTGCGCCACCAACCGCCTGAGTACCTCCCGACCATCGTGCACCACCTGACCATCGGCATTAGACAGCAGGCGGGTTCGCGCGTGGTGTGTGGAGATGGCGCGTGCGAGCACCGCCAGCCGGGCGACAGCAGGCTCCATGTGCACGGTGTGAAACGCCCCAGCGACACTGAGCTCGAGGAGTCGTGCCCGCTTTGGGGGATTGGCAACGAGGGCGGCCAACTGATCTTTAGTGCCTGCGGCGACTATCTGCCCACTGCCATTGTTGTTGGCTGCCGTCAGACCGTGTGCTTCGATGGCGGTGAGCACGTCGTCAGGATCACCGCCGATGACAGCCGTCATCGAAGTTGGGGTGGCGGCGCTGGCCTCTGCCATCGCTCGGCCGCGCTCGCGTACAAAGACCATTGCCTGTTCGGCTGACAAGATGCCAACTCCCGCGGCGGCGGTGATTTCACCGACCGAGTGACCGGCAACGACGCCCACCAGTGGGTAACCGTCGGCCGGATGCGGGAACAGTTCAAGCGCAACGAGGAGGCCGGCGGCTACCAGAAGTGGTTGGGCAATTGCGGTATCTCGGATGGTTTCGGCGTCGGCTTCGGTTCCGAAATGCCTCAGATCGAGCCCGCATACCGCCGACAGCCAGCTGAGCCGGTCAGCGAAAGCGGGCACCTCAAGCCATGGGCCCAAGAACCCTGGTGTCTGCGCACCCTGACCGGGCGCCACAATCGCAAGCACATATGCACTATTTCTTGGCCCCGACGAAAAGGCCGTATCGGGACGCCACGAATCTTCCGATGTCCGATTGTCACTTCCCTACAACGTTTTGTTTCCCTAAAGTTTCTTGGCTGAAAGATTTCGGGCTCAGACCCGAGCTTCCTCTTGGCGAGAACGCGCGAAGAGCCGACCCAAAGTGACCGCAAGCCGTAGCGCGTATGCATCGCGGGGGTCGGTTGGACTGTACCCGGTGACCTCATGGATCCGTCGTAGCCGATAGCGGACGGTGTTGGCATGAACGAACAAGGCACGCGACGCCGCCTCCACCGAGAGCCCCTGGTCCAAAAAGGTCACCAGCGTCTCCAACAAGCCTCCGCCGGCAGCTTGCAGGGGCTCGTAGATATCGTGGGCCAGTGCTCGTCGAGCATGACCGTCACCGGACAAGGCGCGCTCGGGCAGCAGGTCATGCGAGGCCACCGGTCGCGGCGCTTCCGGCCAGCCGGCGGCGGCGCGGTAGGCCGAGAACGCCTCGCGACTGCTCGTCGCAGCGTCCATCAAGTGCTCAACTGGTGACCCAACGATGACCGCGCCTGGACCAAACATGGTGACGAACTTGCTCACGATCTCCACCGCTCGGTTAGGTGCGTTGAGCGTCGCCCCGCCCAGCAGGACCACCATCCGGTCGCCCTGGACTGCGCCGAGCATGTCAGTTCCTGCGATCGCGGCTGTATGCCGGATGGCCTCCAAGGCCTGAGCGGGCTCCATGTTGGGGGCGGGCCCGACAATGACAACCACGCCGGTGGTCGAGTGCCACCCCAGGGTCGACGCGCGCGACAACACGGCCTCGTCTGTTTCGCCGCGCAGCACGGCGTCGACGACAAGAGCCTCCAGCCGCTCGTCCCAAGCTCCCCGCAACTCAGCTGCCCGAGCGTAGATCTCCGCTGCGGAGAAGGCGACTTCCCGGCTGTACTGGTCGATCGCCGCATGCAGGATTGGCCGGTCGCCTCTCGGCATCAACTCATCGATCTGGTTTTCCACCACCTCGATCGTTGTCCGTACCAGCTCCACCGTCTGGTAGAGGGAGATCTTGCGTGCCAGCTCTCGCGGCGCCGACCCGAAGACCTCCGACGTGCTTGGCACGTGCGGGCCGGGAGCGGCGAACCACTTCACGAAACCGTCGATACCGGCCTGAGCGACGAGCGTGATCCATGATCGGTGTTCGGCATCTAGCCTGCTAAACCAGAGATGACGTTTCTCCATCTCTGCGACGGTGGCTGTGGTCATCTTGCCGGTAACGCCAGCGAGACGCTTCGCGATTGTGGCTCGAGCTTTGGCTGATGGAAGCAGCGACCTACTGATCCCTCGGGTGCTCACCGCCATAGGCTGACTGTAGTGCCCGACCGCACTATGACAGGCGGGCCGCTTCGCCGCCTGCAGGAGCGCGCGGTTGAGGTGCGTCAAGGCCTGGCCGCTGTGTGCGCGAGCGACGAAGGGGGCGAATCTGGCGGACTGCATGTCAGAGTGCAATAAGTTCTTGTCAGCGTCTCAGCACTGAGAGTCTGACAAGTCGTGGACGATCGGAGGCCTGTCGACACATGAGTGATTTGGATATGCGGCCACAGGAATACCTGTGCGCGGGTCGGCTCGACGGCGGGCCTGAGGAGCTTTTGCTGACGGCTCGTCGGGTGTATCTCGGCAAGACCACTGAGGTGGCCCGGGCGCTGCCGGACCGGCAGATACGGATGATCGGGGCGTGGTGCTTTCTCGATCATTACGGGCCCGAGGACGTGAGCGGGTCGGCTGGCATGCAGGTCTGGGCGCACCCCCACACCGGCCTGCAGACCGTGAGTTGGCTGTTCGATGGCGAGGTCGAGCATCGCGACAGCCTCGGCTCGCAGGCGAGGGTACGGCCAGGGGAGCTCAATATCATGACCGCCGGTCACGGCATCGTGCACAGCGAAGTCTCCCAGCCGGACAAGCCGCCGATGTTGCATGGAGTGCAGCTTTGGGTCGCGTTGCCGGACGGAATGCGCGACAGCAACCCGGCATTCGAGAGCTACGCCGACCTGCCACAGCTGACTCTGCCACGGCTTCGCGGAAAGGTCTTGATCGGCGAGGTTGCCGGGGCCAGCTCACCGGCGCTGGCGTATTCCCCGCTGTGTGGCGCGGAGCTAAGCCTTGATGCCGGCGCCGACGTCAGCCTTGCGGTCGATGAAGGCTTCGAGTACGGCATCTTCGTGGTTGCGGGCGGCATCGTCGCAGAGTCGACGACGGTCGGAGTCGACCAGCTGCTCTACCTTGGCGATGGGCGGCGAAACATCCGTCTGCGCAGCCCAGATGGTGGCCGGGTGATCATGCTCGGTGGACAGCCTTTCGCCGAAGAGATGGTGATGTGGTGGAACTTCATCGGCCGCAGCCATCAAGAGATCGTGGAATTCCGGACCGCGTGGGAGCGGCGCGACCCACGATTCCCGCCCATTGTCAGCCGCTCGGAGAGGGTCATGGAGGCGCCGCCAATGCCCACCGTCCCGCTTAAACCGCGTCCGCGGAGGAGCCGGACCGAGTGAACCCGGTGCAAGCCTTGCGAGAGATCGGTTTCCTGCTGGAACGCTCGCGCGCCGATACCTATCGAGTACGCGCCTACCGCGGTGCCGCCGACGGCATCTCCAAGCTCGCCGAAGAAGAGCGCCGCCACCATCAGGAGCAGGGCACCTGGGCGAAGGTGCCTGGAGTTGGACCGAAAACGGCGATGGTGATCACTCAGGCCATGGCTGGCCAGGTGCCCGATTATCTGCAGAAGCTGCGTGAGGAAAAGCAGCCGCTTGTCGAGGGCGGTCTGAGTATGCGTGCAGCGATCAGGGGTGATCTCCACTGTCACTCGTCGTGGTCGGACGGTGGTAGCCCGCTGGAGGAGATGATGATCACGGCACACGCGCTCGGCCACGAATATTGCGCCATTACTGATCACTCGCCGCGGCTCCAGGTGGCACGCGGATTAAGCGCTGATCGGCTGCGGCAGCAGATGGCCGTGGTAGCAGATCTCAATCAGGCCATGGCGCCGTTTCGTTGCCTGCAGGGCATCGAGGTCGACATCCTGGAGGACGGCAGTCTTGATCAAGAAGACAAGCTGTTGGCTGAACTGGCGGTAGTGGTCTCGAGCGTCCACTCCAAGCTCCGCTCGGACTCGGAGACCATGACACACCGGATGGTTGGTGGCATAGCAAATCCACGCACCAACATCCTGGGTCACTGCACCGGCCGTCTGATCGAGGGCGAACGGGGCATCCGGCCGGAGTCGGTCTTCGATGCTGAGGTTGTCTTCGAGGCGTGCCGTACGTTCAACGTCGCCGTTGAGATCAACTCCCGTCCAGAGCGCCGCGACCCGCCAACCAGGTTGTTGAAGATGGCCGCTGACATGGGCTGCCTGTTCTCCATAG
>JBKPBV010000062.1:0-19317 GCA_046727055.1 Actinomycetota bacterium
CGGATTTCCCTTGCTTTCCAGACCTCTGAAGAGTCCGTTCAGCTCGGTCGGGAATTCCGCGGACATCATCACCTCGAAGCGACGCATGTCGAGGATGTGATCAACATGTTCGATGTCAACCGGGCACTGCTGGACGCAGGCACCACACGTCGTACACGACCAGAGCACGTCGGGATCAATGACCCCAGGCACACCGTTGCTGATCTCGATTGGGCCAACCAGCGGTCGATCAGCCTCCGCCCGAGTCGCCTCGGGCAGAGCGGCTCGTGCCGTTTCCACCGCTTGGAGATAGGGAGCCTTCGCGTACGCGTGCTCCCGCAGATCCATGATCAACAGCTTGGGTGAAAGGGGCTTACCGGTGTTCCAGGCCGGACACTGGGACTGGCAGCGGCCGCACTCGGTGCATGAGGTGAAGTCAAGCAATCCCTTCCAGGTAAAGTCCTCCACCTTGCCGATACCGAGTGAAGCGTCCTCGTCGAGATCGTCGAGCTCGGAAAAATTGAGCGGCTTGCCATCGATCATGACCGGCTGCAATGCACCGAGTGCCGGCCTTCCGGACGATTCGCGCTTGAACCAGATGTTCGGCCAGGAGGTGAATCGATGCCAGGCGACGCCCATCGTGGTGTTGAGTCCGATGACGATGAACCACGCCATTGAGATTATGATCTTGATCGCGGCGATGATCACAATCCCGGTCTCGAGTGCCGCAGGGGAGATTCCAGCGGGAAGCAGGAACCAGGTCAGCGGGTAGTGCAGTCGCGAGGCTTCGGAATCGAGTAGCTGATACTCAATTGCGTGCAGGGTCAGGACACACACCACGATCCCGAGGACCGTCAACTCGACGTAGTAGCCCTGCCAGGATCGTGAGCCGAAGAACCGCGAGCCCCGCCCGCGGCCTCGGAGCAGCAGTCGAACCATGATCAGGAAGCTGATCGAGATCAGTCCGGCCCAGGCGATGATCTCGCTGGCCCATTGGTACGGCGCCCAGTGCCCGATGATCGGCAGTGCGAAACGAGGATCGAAGAGTTGCCCGTACGCGGTGACGAGCGTGAAGATCAGTGCACCGAACGCGATGAAGACGAACCAGTGCGCGATTCCCACCTTGGTCCATTGCAGCATGCGGGTATGCCCAAGAGTCTCGGCGAGCATGACCCACCACCGCCGGCCAGTATGATCACCTCGGCCAGGGGCCGGTTTGCCGAGCCTGATCACGCCGATGATCGAGGCCACCGCGCGGACGAAGACAACAATGCCGACAACCGAGACGGCCAGGGCCACCACCATCGCGGCGACTTTCACGTGCGACTCCTCCTCGAGGGCAATGCGCACTTCAGCCTAATGCGGCACCCTGATGCGCCCCGCGGCCTGTCGAGGGTGGGCCGAAACCACCAACCAGCCTGTTAGATCGCCTCGGCCGAACGAACCGCCAGGTCGCGCTCCGCCGGATAGGGCCTTCGCTCTAGCCACCATTCGGCCAGCAGGAGCGCGACAACCCAAGACGACCAGCCAGTAATGCCTGCGGTGATCTGGACGAACCACGTCTCATTGCCGGCAAACGTCGTGTCAAGCTGCGGCTGCAAGACAAGGAAGACGGCAGCGCCCACGAACCGGTTCAGAATGATCGAGCAGGTCAGCGCGAAGCTGCGGATCATCCACCGTCGGTGTTGGACAAACCGGCCGCGCCGGGCCATCACGAACCCCGTCAGCGTTATGCTCAGCCACAACAGGGCCATCATGACGCTGCTGACCTTGATCACCGGCCCGAACGGCGTGGTAGCCGCAAGGACCAACCCGGCCAAGCCGCCGGGCAGCACCGCTAAGACATACGTGCGGCCGATCCGGCGATGAGCCGTCCAGTGATTGTCCCGGAACCAGGGCCAGATCTGAAAAACGACACA
This sequence comes from Actinomycetota bacterium, assembly GCA_046727055.1. Taxonomy (GTDB): domain Bacteria; phylum Actinomycetota; class Actinomycetes; order Propionibacteriales; family Propionibacteriaceae; genus Microlunatus. The sequence continues at coordinate 1,899 of JBKPBV010000062.1, forward strand.
TCCGAGCGCGATGGAGCCGCAGATCACGTGAAGGACAAGCAATGGGTAATGCAATGGGAACTCTGGTGGTGCCGGCACCCGGGACCGGCTGGGATCGAGGGTCAGGTACGGCGGCAGCGAGAACGCCACGAAGACCACAGCTACGAAGGCCAAGGGCACAATCCAAGGTCGGCGCCACCAGCTAACGCGGGTTCGGCTGGATGGGCTCGGAGCCTTCAGCTGTGTGTCTGCGTATGTCATACGCATCAGCGTACCATATACGCATCCTAGGATGGAAAGGGTGGACGAGGTGAGCGCGGAGGTCGAGCTGCCCGGAAGCCTGCAACGGCTATGGGATCGGGCGGCGCCCGCAAAGGAGCCCCGAAGAAGCCTGAGTCTCGACCGGATCGTCGGCGCCGCCATCGAAATCGCCGACACCGAAGGACTTTCAGCCCTCTCCATGGCCAGGCTGGCCGAGCGCCTCGGCAGCGCACCAATGTCCCTGTATCGGCACGTTGCGAGTAAGGAAGAGCTCTACGACTTCATGATCGATGCCGCGGCCCGAGAGTCGAGCGTCGCAGTGACCCATGATTGGCGGGCGGGACTTGCGGACTGGATGGCTGGTCTCATGGCGCTCTATCGGCGGCACCCCTGGATCCTGCAGCTGCCACTGACGAGGCCACCGCTCGATCCCGGCCAGCTTGACTGGCTCGAGCGTGGATTACGCATTCAGCAGTCAACGCCGTTGGCCATGGCGGAGAAGGTGGGCATCGTGCTCACCCTGCTGGAGTACGCCAGGGGTCACGCCGCGATTGCCAACAGCTTGGAAGGAGCTGACGCGTCTTTTGGGCTGCCGCTGCCGTACGGCCAGCTGCTGGCCGAATTGGTTGACGAAGGTCGGTTTCCAGCGCTCACGGCGGCAATAAGTGACGGCGCCTTTGAGCCGCCGCCAGCTAATGCTGAGGCGGATCTTCAGGACGACTTCCAGTTCGGTCTCAATCTGATCTTGGATGGCGTGGCAGCCCTGATCCGTAGCCGAGCGTGACCGCCGGTGCCCCTCGGGACGCCGGTCTCAAACCAAATGCGAGAGTTCGTGGAGCCTAAGCGGGGCACGCCGCGCTGGCGTACCCCAATTGTCAGCCCCGCCGACTAGGGTCTTCTTGGACCTCCGTACGCGGCGGTCACCGACGGGCGGTCCGAAGGGCCTCCGTCGAAATGCTGTTGAACGAGACCTGTGAGGTCTAGATCTTGGAGTTGGCGTGATCGAGTTCGAGGCAGTTGGCAAGACATTCCGGGATGGCACAGTTGCGGTTGTTGACCTCAATCTCACCGTGCCCTCCCACAATTTCACCGTGATCGTCGGCCCCTCCGGCTGCGGCAAGACAACGACTCTCCGCATGGTCAACCGGATGATGGAGCCCACCACGGGCAGGATTACCTGGGACGGCACTCCACTTCGCTCCATGCGCAAGACCACGTTGCGCCGCCAGATGGGATACGTCATCCAGAACGGCGGTCTGCTTCCGCACCGCACGGTACTGGAGAACATCGGTACCGTGCCTGCTCTGCTCCACTGGCCCAAGAAAAAGATCGCGAAACGGTCGCTGGAACTGCTGAAGAGCGTCGGTTTGGAACGCAAGCTCGCACACCGCTATCCGGCTCAGCTGTCAGGTGGGCAGCAGCAGCGGGTGGGTGTGGCGCGGGCCCTCGCGGCTGACCCGCTGGTCCTGCTGATGGATGAGCCGTTCTCCGCGGTCGATCCAGTAGTCCGCAGCGAGCTGCAGGAGTTCTTTCTCGGGCTGCAACGTGAGCTAGGCAAGACGATCATCTTTATCACCCACGACATCGACGAGGCCATCAAGCTGGGCGACCAGGTTGCCATCATGCGGGTAGGCGGGCATCTGGTCCAGGTCGGCACGCCGCAAGAATTGCTCGACGAACCAGCCGACGCCTTCGTGGAGGGTTTCGTCGGTCGTGACCGCGGTTTTCGATCCCTCTCGTTTCAGGCTGCGAGCGTGCTCAGCCTGGACCGGGTCAAGGTGGTTCGGGACGTCGAGGCTGCAAGCGGCCCGGGGCCGATTCTGGTGGTCGACGGCGAGGCCCGGCCGGTCGGCTGGGCGGATTCGGAGCGCCCCGGTCGCGTCTTCGCCCTTGGGTCGACGTTCAGCCCGGAGACGGATTCGCTTCGGGCGGCCCTTGACTCTGCGCTGACCTCGCCCCATGGGCTGGCTGTCGCCGTAACGGCCGATACCTGCCGCTATGCCGGTGTGGTGAGTGCGGACACGATCCTTGCCAAGGTCAAGGACGTACGCGTGTCGATCGCCGAGTCGATCTCGGTTCGCGAGGCCGAAGCCACCCTGGTGTACGAAACCCTGGATGAATCGGAATCGGGGTACGAGCCACTGGGCGAGCCGGCGCATGAGCCCCAGGACGAACGGGCCGAGGCGAAGGAACCGCAGGACGAACCGGCCGAGGCAGCCGAGCCTGAGGACAAACCGGCCGAGGTGTACGAGGCTCCGAAGGAGCCAGCGCCCGTGGACGAACGGGCCGAGACGGGCGAGCCAGTGGACCAACCCGCCGAGGTGTACGAACCCCCAGAGGAGCCAGCGCCCGTAGACGAACGTGCCGACACGGGCGAGCCAGAGGACAAACCGGCCGAGGTGTACGAGGCCCCGGAGGAGCCGGCACTTGCTGAGGAACCTGTAGCCGAACAGGCGCCTGCCAGCAGTGCCGAGACGGAGGAGGCCGGCGCCGAGTCGCCGCACAACGGCACACACCCGATCGAAGATGAGCGCACGCCTGATGGACACAAGGGGGACCGGGAGTCCAACGGCGAGACTCTGTATCGCCGAGTCTCGAACATACTGCAGTGAACCTGGACTGGACCTGGATCCAACGCAACCTGTCGATGATCGGCAGCTTGTTGGTGGAGCACATCATTCTCGCTGTGCTGCCCGTCCTCATTGCGTTCGTCGTCGCGCTGCCGCTCGGCTTCTTGGTATCCAAGACCAAGCGGGTGGCCAACATCTTGCTGGCCTTTCTCGGCGTCATTTACTCGATCCCATCGCTGGCGCTCTTCGTGATGATGCCGTTGATCCTCGGCACCAAGATCCTCAATCCGGTCAATATCGTGGTCGCGCTGGCGATCTATTCGACGGCGCTGCTGGTGCGGTCCGCCGTCGACGGGCTGCGGTCTGTCCCGCCAGCCGTAAGGCAGTCCGCCTCAGCCGTTGGCTACGGCTGGCTGCGCCGGCTCTTCCGGGTTGAGCTGCCGCTGGCGATGCCGGTGATCTTCGCTGGCCTCCGCGTCGTTACCGTCTCCAACATCGCTCTTGTCAGCGTTGCGGTCCTAGTAGGGAGTGGAGCACTGGGCAAGCTCTTTGACCTCGGCTTCGCCAGCTACTTCTACACCCCGATCATCGTCGCGCTGGTTCTGATGCTGGCGCTGGCGCTGATCTTCGACGCCATCATCCTGCTCATCCAACGCGGAACGCTGCCGTGGTTGAGGAAGCGGCCGGCATGAACCTCTTCTCGTATCTGTCTGATCCAGCTAACTGGCAGGGCCCCGGCGGGATCTGGAACCTGTTGCTGCAGCACCTCTTCTACACCGTGGCGGCGGTGGGGATTGCCGCTGCAATCGCGGTTCCGCTCGGCGTATTCATCGGTCACACGGGTCGTGGCTCGTTCCTCGTGATCGGCCTCAGCAACGCTGCTCGAGCCATCCCTACGCTGGGCCTCCTCGTCCTTGTGGTGCTCCTTTTGGGAACCGGCGTTGGGCCGATCATCGGCGTGCTGGCAATACTCGCACTGCCGCCTATCCTGACCGCGACGGCAGCGGGGGTTCGCGGTGCTGATCACGAGGCGGTGCACGCAGCTCGTGCGCTGGGCATGTCGGCATGGCAGGTTGTCGCCAAGGTCGAGTGGCCGCTCGCGCTGCCGCTGGTCATCTCAGGCCTACGGAGTGCAACCATGCAGGTGGTCGCGACGGCGACGGTTGCTGCCTACAGTTCGGGGGAAGGCCTTGGTCGGCTGCTCATCACTGGCAACGCGACCCGCAACTACCCGCAAATGTTCGCGGGGGCTTTCATGGTCGCTGCGCTGGCCATTGTCTTGGATATCTTGCTTGGCGGACTCGGCTGGCTTGCCAGGCGTCACGCCACCCCTGGACGAAAGATCCCCAGGCCATCGCAAGTACCGGTTGACATCGTCGGATAGTTGATTCTGTCCGCAATATAGAGAGTTCAAGATGAAGACCAAGCAATCAATCATCGGCGTCGGGCTGGGCATCGCTGCCCTGCTGCTGGCGGCATGCGGGGCCAACACCAATCCATTGGGAGAGGCGACCTCACCCCAGCCCGCGCAACCGGGAGAAACGAGTGCCGCCGCCGCCCCGATCGTGGTGGGCTCGGCCGATTTCACCGAATCCAAGATTCTGGCCGAGATCTACTCGCAGGCATTGAAGGCCAAGGGCCTCGAATCATCGACGAAGCTCGGCATCGGGTCGCGTGAGATCTACATCAAAGCAGTGCAAGATCAATCCATCTCGGCGGTGCCTGACTACACCGGAAACCTGCTGGTCTATTTCGACGCCAACGCCACGGCCACCACAGCCGAAGAAGTGGAGAGGTCGTTACCAGCCGTGCTGCCGCCCGGCCTCAAGGTTCTGAAGAGCTCCCCCGCCATCGATCTAGATGTCTATGTCGTGACGAAGGACTTCTCGGCGCAGCATGGGATTACCTCGCTGGAGGATCTGAAGAAGATCGCCAGTACGTCAACTCTGGGCGGTCCGCCGGAACTTGAGAAGCGGGCATACGGCCCGCCGGGTCTGGAGACGATATACGGGGTGAAGTTCAAGGCCTTCGTCCCGTACGCCAAGTATCCGCCGAAGATCAGTGACTTGGACTCCAACAAGATCCAGGTGGCGACCTTCTTCACCACCGATGCCGTCCTCGCCGAGAAGGGTTATGTCCAGCTTGAAGACCCGCAGTCGATGATCCTTCCGCAGAATGTCATACCTCTGGTTCGCTCTGACGTGGCTGACAACGCAACGGCAGTCGCCGCCCTGGATGCCGTCCAGTCAGCGCTGACGACTGAGGATCTCTTGCAGCTCAACAGGAAGGTCGACAGCGAACGCCAAGATCCAGCGCAGGTCGCCGGTGAGTGGCTGAGGAGCAAGGGACTCGCTTAGCGCTATTTCGGTCTCGGGTACAGCTGGCGAATGCGCGCTGAGCTTCTCGAAGTGCACCCATGGACAGGCTCGGGGCTACGACCAAGATCATTCGGCGTCGGCGGGCGCGACCTTGTTGTCGCGTTCGTCCCGCTCTGCCCACTCCAGCAGCTCATCGAGCCGATAGGGGTGGTCGTCGATATCGGCGTGAAGATCTCCGATTTCGGCGAACCGGGTCGGCATAGTGGCGATGGTGAAGTCTCGCGGATCCGCATCAGCGATCTCGTCCCACCGAAGGGGCGCCGAGACGACAGCTTCCGGTGTGCCGCGCACGGAGTAGGCGCTGGCGATCGTGTGGTCGCGCGCGTTCTGGTTGTAGTCGACGAAGACCGAACCCGGATCCCGATCTTTGCGCCACCAGGTCAGGTCCACTAGATCGCCGGCCCGCCGTTCCACCTCGCGGGCAAACGCCCAGGCTGCGCGGCGTACATCGGGATGGCCATGATCAGGAACGATCCGCACGTAGATGTGCAGGCCCTTGCCCCCGGAGGTCTTTGGGTATCCGACAGCGCCCAGCTCGGCCAGCAGTTCCTTGACGATCACTGAGACCCGCCGTACGTCGTCGTACGTGGCAACGGGCATCGGATCAAGATCGATTCGCCACTCGTCGGGGGATTCCACGTCGTCGCGCCGGGAGTTCCAGGGATGAAACTCCACCGTCGACATCTGTACCGCCCAGATCACGTCGGCCGGATGATTGACGCAGAGCTCGTCGGCGTCTCGGTTGAAGCGCGGGAAGTGCACGCGAACGGTCTCGATCCACGGCGGCGCTCCGTGCGGCAGCCGCTTCTGATGCACCTTTTCTCCGTCCACCCCATCGGGAAAGCGGTGGAGCATGCACGGCCTGTGGTAGAGGGCGTTGACGATGCCATCGGCGACCGACAGGTAGTACCGAGCAAGATCGAGCTTGGTCTCTCCGCGCGCCGAGAAATACATCCGGTCGGGATTGCTGATCTTGACGACCCGGTCTCCGACCTCCAGCTCGATGCGCTCCGTGGCCATGGCAGAAACAGTAGACGAGCCCTCAGAAACTGACACTGGCTGCGTCGGCGTGGGTCGCTTGCGGCGTGTCGCGGCAACCGGTGTCAGTTTTTGAGGGTATGGAACCGAGTCAGCGAGACCGGAGCCAGGCGAGTACCGCCAGCACTCGGCGGTTGTCCGAGCCGACGTCTGGCAAGTTGATCTTGGCGAAGATGTTGGAGATGTGCTTCTCGACCGCTCCGCCGGTAACCACAAGACGTCCTGCGATAGCGGCATTGCTGCGTCCTTCTGCCATCAAAGCGAGCACTTCGCGTTCGCGGGCGCTCAATGCGCTCAGCGGATCCGTCCGACGCCGCGCCACCAGGAGCTGCGCGACGACCTCAGGGTCGAGCACGGTGCCGCCCGCCGATATCGTCCGCAGCGCGTCGATCAAAGTGTCCAGCGAGGCCACCCGGTCCTTGAGCAGGTATCCCACCCGGCCGCGTCCGTCGGACAGCAGCACGTCGGCATACGACAGTTCCACGTACGCCGACAGCATCAAGATCCCTAAGTCGGGCTGTGATTGACGGGCCTCGACGGCCGCCCTAAGCCCATCGTCGGTCATGCCCGGAGGCATCCGTACGTCCACGATGGCAACATCGGGCCGATGGTCGGCAACCGCGCGGAGGAAGCTGGGAGCGTCCTCGACCGCGGCCACGACCTCGCACTCGACCTCGGTGAGCAGCCGCACGAGGCCTTCCCGCAGCAGAACTGAGTCATCGGCTACCACCACCCGCACATCCCGTACGTTGCCACAGCCCCTTTGTTCGGGCGCTCGCGCATCGCGCTTGGCAGCCGACGTCGGCGCGCGATACCCGACGCTCACGCCCGCTGGCGACCCCATCACCGACTTGTCAGCGCCTCAGACGGCCATCTTCAGAGCTCCTCGCGCAATCGCGCTGTGTTTGATTGCTCGCTCCGCTCGCTGCGATGTTCGCCTGGTTGCCGCCGTCTTCGTCGGATCCGGCGGGACGGAAAAGCGTCGTCACGCCATCTTCTCCTGCAGATCGGCGGCGCGAACATCGCGAATCCGCCGCCGTCGTCGTCGCTCGCAGAGGAAAGAACGCCTCAGCTCGCTCCTCCTCCGTGCGGCGGCGCGCGATTTCCGACGCTCGCAGCTATGTTTTGCAGCTGCTCGCGCAATCGCGCTTGGAATCCGCCGCCGTCGTCGTCGCACGCAGAGGAAGAACGCCTCCGCTCGCTCCTCCTCCGTGCGGCGGCGCGCGATTTTCCGACGCTCGCAGCTATAGCCCGCTGAGACGCTGACGAGTCGGAGTCAGGGCTGCTGCGGAATCGTGGCAGTCAGCAGTGTGGGGCCACCCGCGGGTGAGGACAGAGTCAAGGTGCCATCGACCCCTGCGAGTCTATCGACGAGGCCGGATAGGCCGTGGCCCTTGGCCAGTGAGGCGCCGCCGACACCGTCGTCGCTGATGTTGATCACTGCGAGAGCGCCGACGCGGCGTACCTCGACCGAGGCGGAACGCGCCCGGCTGTGCTTTTCCATGTTGGCCAGGGCTTCGGCCACCACGAAGTAAGCCGCATTCTGCGCCGCGTCGGACAGCTGTACGTCGTCGACCTCGACCGAGGTCGGGATGGTGCCGCGGGCTGCCAGGGCGGTGATTGCTGCGCGCAGGCCCTGTTCGGCCAAGATCGGCGGAGCAATGCCGCGGGAGAGAGTGCGGATCTCGGCGAGCGCGTCCTGTGACTGCTTGAATGCCTCGTCGAGCAAGGCACGCGCCTGCACTGGGTCATCGTCGAGCCGGCGTTGGGCAGCCGACAGATCCATGCCGAGCCGGACCAGCCGTTGCTGCGGACCGTCGTGCAGGTCGCGCTCGAGCCGCCGCAGCGTGTGGACCTCGGCCTCACCGGCGGCGGTGCGGCTCTGAGTCAGCTCGCTCACCTGCTGTCGCAGGACTGGCGTCTCATCGACAAGCAAGGCGTAGGCCAGTGCGCCGTGCAGCCGGACGAGTCCGCGCAGCATCAGCGGAGTCGTGATCACGAGCACTGCGCCGAGCACGCTGTTGAGCGTGACTTCGGCGACGCGCCCGGGATAGCCGAGCAAGGCTGCGAGGCCGCTATCGGACGGTTGTGGTAGCCACTGGCTCCAGAACCAGTACGTGACGCCGCCAAGCCCACCAATGACCCATGTCAATGCCAACGAAAAGGTGATCGTGCTGAGAATGAAGTTGATCAGGACATGAAGTAGGTCGCGCCAGGCTTGCGCGAACGCCAGCCGTCGCAGCTTGCCGCGAAATCCCGGTCCGGCCGCCGGATAGCGGGTACGCGGCAGCGTGATCCCGGCGTAGGAGAGCAAGGCCATCGTCATCCGCGACGACCAGCCTGCGACGATGAGACAGCCGATCAGGATGAACAGCCCGACCACCAGTACCAGCAGCCCCAGTCCCAAGCTGAACAGTGCGGTACACACCACGAAGGCCGCAACTGAGAGCCCGAACATTCCAATGATCACCGCCAGATTGCGGCCGGTGTTTTTGATCATGGACGTCACCGGATCATCCGCGTTCGGCCGTGGCTGCTCGCGCGGAGTGTCGACGCGCTCAGGGAGAACGTCATAAAGATCAAGTACTTCATCGGTAGGTGCCTCGCGGACATATGAATCGCTCATGCCGTCCACGTTCCTCGATTGGCATCGAAGCCACCATCAGGCTATCCGGCCAGTTCGAGATCGGGTTATCCCTACTTGGGTTGAGTAGTGCCTTGCAGACTGATAGTATCGCGATATATCTTGATACTATCTTTAGCGAACAAGGAGGCATTAATGCGATATCAAGATCACCATCCACACAACCATCGTGGCCGCGAGGGCCGAGGTGGCCGCGAAGGCCGAGGTGGCCGTCGTGGGCCAGTTGGCCGATCACGTGGCCGCGCTCAGCGGGGTGACGTCCGAACAGCAATCTTGCTGTTGCTGGCAGACCAGCCGATGCACGGCTACCAGATCATGCAGGCAATGAGCGACCGGAGCGGGGGAGCGTGGCGCCCGAGCCCAGGCGCGATTTATCCGACTATCGCACAACTCGAGGACGAGGGCCTGGTTACCACCCAGGAGGAGGCCGGCCGGCGGCTGGTGACCCTCACTTCTGAGGGCCGAACATACCTGGAGGAGCGCAGCGCTCGACTAGGCGATCCATTCATCGGCTTTGCCGAAACGCCCAATCGCCCCGACATGAGAGACCCGTTGCACCAATTGCATGCGGCGGTACGCCAGATCGAACTCGGTGGCAGCGCGGCACAGTTGGAGGCCGCTGCTCAGGTGCTGGCACAGGCTCGGCGGTCCTTGTATTTGATCTTGGCGGACGAGGCCGAGAACGCGGCCGTGTAAGCCCCCGAAGTGGGGGGTGGCCTTGCTGTGAGACGCCTCACAGCTGGCTGACAGGGTCCGCACGGCTCAAGCTCAGTTGAGTTCTCAACGATGAGCCTGTCACCGCAAGGATCAACAGTCACAAGTAGCCACCTCGATTGAAAGGTTGACCCCAATGCACCCAAGGGACCCCCTTCGCAAAATCCCTCCCCAAGGATGGGAGGAGAGCTCACTGTCCACGCTCCCGTACGTCGGGAGCTTCCTGCTGCTCATCTTGATCTTGCTCCTAGCGCTCACAGCCTTTTACCTGTGGCGTCGAGGCAGCCTGCAGCTGCCGGGACTCGGCAGGGGCCAATCACCAGAGGAGGACGCCAAGCGCATCCTCGCCGAACGTTTCGCTCGCGGGGACATGACCTCTGACGAATTTCTGGAGCGGTCCAGCATTCTCAACTGGACGCCTGGTGCCAACCCGCTACCGCCCAGGCAGGGCAAGAAAAACCGCTGACCTCATACCAACTTGTCAGCGTCGCTGGTCGCTGGCGCGGCCATCCGCGCTGACAAGTTGCTGGGCCAGCGGCAAGCGCACCATGAACTGCGTGTAACCGGGCTGGCTGGTGACGCTGACGCTGCCGTGATGTGCGTCGACAACCGCCGCGACAATGGCCAGCCCGAGACCGGTGCTGCCACCGGTCCCCGCGTTAGGCGTACGCATCCGGCTTGCGTCTCCGCGCGCAAACCGCTCGAAGACGCGATTGGATACCTCGGGTTGGATGCCCGGCCCGTTATCGGTCACCGTGACAACCGCCTCGCCGCCGCTGACCGAGACATCGGTGTGCACCTGGGTTCCGGGCGGCGTGTGGGTACGCGCGTTCGCCAATAGGTTGGCCATCACCTGCTGCAACCGATGCTGGTCACCGTAGGCGATGACCGGGGAGTTCGGCAGACTCAGCTGCCAGGCGTGATCCGGGCCGGCCGCGCGGGCGTCGCTAACGGCGTTGATCACGATCTCGCTCAGGTCGCAGGGCTGGAGGTCAAGATCAGGTCCGGCGTCTAGCCGTGCGAGCAACAACATGTCTTCAACCAGGTGGGACATGCGTTCGGCCTCGGACTCCACGCGCGACATCGCGTACGCGGCCTCGGTCGGGAGCTGCTCACGATCGCGTCTGGTCAGTTCCGCATATCCGCGAATGGCTGCAAGCGGGTTGCGCAGCTCATGCGAGGCGTCGGCGACGAACTGTCGCACCTTGGTCTCCGACGCCTGGCGGGCGGCGAGCGCCTCCTCCACATTGTTGAGCATGTGGTTGAGCGCCTGCCCAACCCGGCCGACCTCAGACTCAGGATTGGCATCTTCCGGCGGCACTCGTACCGCAAGGGCGACCTCACCGCGATCCAGCCTCAGCTGCGAGACCTGCTGAGCCGTCGCTGCTAGCCGATTCAGCGGGCGGAGGCTGCGGACGATCAGCGAGCGGGTGGCGAATATCGTCCCCACGATGGCGAGCAGCGATAGCAGCGCCGCAACGCCGACCAGTTTGATGATGGTTTCGTCGGCCTCACGCAGCGGTACGCCGACCACCAGTGAGCCGACGTTTGTCCCACTGGCGACGATCCGGTAGCCGACAACGCGATAGTGACCAAGATCAGTGAGCGTGATGGAAGCCTTCGTGCCGTCGGCTGGCACGTCTGCGAGCTGGGCGACAGCCGCGGCGGGAAGAGGAGTGACCGCGGCGCCCTGCTGCCCCGCGGCCCCACGCTCGGTGAGCCGGCCATCTGCTTCGGGGGTGCCGTCAGTGTCATAGATCACCGCCAATGTGCCGATCGGCTGACCGGGGCGGAGCAGACCGCTATCCGGACCGCGTCCCGGCCAGTTGTCCGCCGGATCGCGCACCCGCGCAGTGACCGTATCCAGCTGGCGGTCGAGCTGCGACATCAGCAGTTGCCAGGCCGCAAGTGCTGTAGCTGTGGTGATCAACAACGCCGCGAGCGCAACGAGCGCGGTCACTCGGACGACCAGTTGGCGCCCCAGGGTGGCACGGCCGAACGTATCGGGCCGCGGCACCACGTTCGGCGTAGGCGGCGCGCTGGCGGGTGGCACCGGGGGCGGCCAGCCCGCAACGGCGGCAGCGCCGGCTACAGGGGCCGGCTGCGCGCTCTGACTCATGTGGCAGCCGGTCGCAGCACGTATCCGGCGCCACGCAGGGTGTGAATCATGGGCGGACGGTTGGCATCGATCTTCTTGCGGAGATAGGAGATGTAGAGCTCGACGACGTTCGCCTGACCGCCGAAGTCGTAGTTCCAAACGCGGTCCAGGATTTGCGCCTTGCTGAGAACTCGGCGCGGATTGCGCATCAGGTAGCGCAGCAGCTCGAACTCGGTAGCGGTCAACTGGATCTCCACGCCGCCGCGACGCACCTCGTGGCTGTCTTCGTCAAGTGTGAGATCGCCGACTACCAGCATCGAGTCGCTCCTGGCCAGAGCAGCGCCGCTGCGTCGCAGCAGCGCGCGTAAGCGCGCGATCACTTCCTCGAGGCTGAACGGCTTGGTGACGTAGTCGTCGCCGCCTGCGGTGAGGCCCCCAATGCGGTCTTCCACTGAATCTTTTGCAGTGAGAAAGATCACTGGTACATCTGGGTCCTCGGCTCGGATCCGGCGCATCACCTCCAGTCCGTCGAAGTCCGGAAGCATCATGTCCAGCACGATCGCATCGGGCCTGGTCTCCCGAGCCACCTTCACGGCCTGCCCGCCCGAGGATGCAGTGGCGACCTCCCAGCCTTCGTAGCGCATGGCCATCGATAGCAGTTCGGTAAGGCTGGACTCGTCGTCGACGGCCAGAATGCGGATCGGTGAGCCGTCGGGTCGAGTAAGGGGTGCAGCGTTTCCATCGGTGCGAATCATGTGACTAGCGTGACACCAGATCCCGCTGCAGCCTTATGGGTTGGCTGTGGCTTCCCTGTGAATCGTGAAGCGGCTCGACCACGAATTTCAGGTGATTGACCTTCTCGCTGAGTCGGCGAACTCGTCTTCCTCCTCAATGGCGGGCTTACGCCGGAACAGCCGATCGATAGAGACCGCGCCGCCACCCATCACGAACAACAGCAAGCCGAGTAGGCCCAGGGCGACGTTGTATTCGTAACCACCTTTGTACGTGCCGTCGGCGTTGAGCAATGTCGGTGGCCACTTGTACCAGTTGGTGTACGCGATGATCAGGATCTGCTCGATCAGTACTCCCAGGCCGACGAACCGTGTTAATGCGCCGACAATGAGCAGCACCCCGCCGACCAGCTCGAAAATAATCGCCCCCCAGGCCGCAACTTCGGCGTACGGGGTCCGGAACTGGGTCAAGTAGTCGACCTGTGCCTGAACGCCGGCACTCCACCGAATCCAGCCGTGAAGCAACAGGATGCCGCCAAGTCCCAGCCGAGCAACGAGCAGGCCGAAATTCAGCATGAAACTCAGGAAGCTAGCCATGGATTACTTCTCCTTGCAGGTGCGCTGCAACCACGCTACGCATGCCTGTTCTGGCGGGCCAGGACACACGCCGTAACACTTGGCGATCACGGTGTGGCGGGAAGCGGGCCGGACTACCGCTAATCCTCGGGTGTGGGTTGTGTCGATTCGATGACAGAGACGAGGCGTCGCATCGTTGCCAAGGCATCCTGCAGATGATCCGACCCAATTTCCGCCCCGATCCGGTTGCCCCACGGATGTGCAACTAGCGCGATACGGCGTATCGCCCAGTAACCAGCCTCGGTACACGCAACCAGCTTTGCGCGCCGATGATCCGGGTTGGGGCGGTACTCGGCGAGACCGCGTTCGACCAACAGGTCAGCGACGCGTTGCACGCCCTGTCGGGTCATGCCCATGCGGCGCCCGATGGCTGCGACACTGCGGGGTTGGTCCAGGATGCCGCCGAGCACTTGCCACCAAGCGGCAGTGAGCCCGCCGTTAGCCGCGAGCACGTGGGCGACCTCCAAGAGCCGGGCGTTGAGGCGAAAAGTAGTGAGAATCACCTCAGTCAGCACGGCTCCGGCTTCCGTCTGGGGTGGAGGCTCAGGCCAGACTTCTCGTGGCGGGAACGCATTGTCTCGCGTGTTCTGGATCGTCTTCATGCAGCGTGCTGGGCCTGCATGAGCACCGGGAAAGCAGCTGGATCGGCCCGATGGAAAAGCGCCTCGTACGCCTCAAGCGTGCGTTCGGAAGCTAGACCGAGCCGGCTGAGCGTCGCACGTGCGAACTGCACAGGGGACTGCGGACCCGCGGTGATGAGGTCTCGATCGACAACGGCGCGTTCATTGAGGTAATAATTGCCGCCCGCATACCCTGTAGCGCTCAGGTATTCGGCTGCCGCACTGGTGTGTCGACGCTCGTCAAGTAGCCCGGCTCGGGCGAGGCCAGCGGTAGCGCCACAGATTGCCGCCACCGGAACTCCGGCCTCCAGGAAGCGTGCAGCTGCGGCGGCGAAGGCCTGCCCGCGGCCGGCATCCCACATGTCAGCGCCAGGCAAGATGAGCAGACCGCTCGAAGCCGGGTGGAGATCGTCGAGCAGCATGTCAGGCAGGACCCGTAGTCCACCCATGGTCGTTATGGGCGTCGAGGATTCCGCAACCGTCACGATGTCCCACGGAGTGCCGGTGAATCGGCCTGTCCGGAGCTCGACGAGGAGATAGCCGACCTCCCAATCGGCAAGGGTGTTGTACAGAGCAAGATGGGCAGTAGTGGTCATAAGCAACATGCTGTCATATTGACAGTAAGTTGTCAAGTGTGGTGATCCACTGGAGGCTCAACCGACCGACGCGAAAATGCCGAGTCGTCGTAGTCCGCGCCGGTCGCGGTCCGGCGGTCGTCAACGTCGACGGACCAGCCGCCGGCTGAGCCACGCTGCCGCGCCACAGCCGGTTGCCCTACGAACCGGAGGCTCTCGAAGACGTACACCCCGACCGGCCAAAAGGGCTACGCCTCTTATCACAACAGCGAAAACGAACGCGCAGACGGGGGCCGGAGGACGGCGAACTGTGTCCACTGCGATATGGAGCGGCTACTTGGTTGCCTCACTCCGGGCGGTGAGTGATGAAGATCGCGTTGCCAGGATCCCCAGGAGCGTCGTGCACCTCCACGGAACCGAAGCCCGCGTGGGATAGCAGGGCAAGCGCCACTTGCTCGCCCCATCCGGTCCCGAGCCCGGCTCCGCCCTCAGCGAGGGACACCGTCCTACAGTGCAGCAGGCTGATGGCGTACGTCATCGGAGCGACTGGGTTGCCGATGTTGTCCTCGAGGTTGCTCGAGATGCGAGGCTCGTTCATGAGGAAAGTGCCTCCTGGCTCCAAGATCGACCGGATCGACCTGAGCACCTGGAGCGGCCGGGCCTGGTCGTGTACCGAGTTGAAGACGAACGCAGCACCGAATGGCTCATCACAGGCCAGGGTCCCTGCGTCTGCCACCTCGAAGGAGATATTGCTCAGCCCACCTGCCCGGGTACGCGCAATTGAAATGGCGTCGGCGTCCAGGTCAAAACCGACGAACGTCGAGTTCGGGAAGTGGCGCGCCATGACAAGAGTTCCGTTGCCGGAGCCGCAGGCTACATCGGCGACCCGGGTGCCATTCTCGAGCGCCTCCACCAAGCCAGGGGCGAGCGGAAGGATCTGCTGCACGAGGATGTCGCGGTACATCGGTTGCCAGAGCACGTCCATGACGTCGTGCATCTCCGGCACGTACGCCGACCACGGCACACCCCCACCGTCGGTAAAGCACCTGGCGACCGCATCGCCCCGCCGGATGACCGCGGAGGCCAGGTAAGCCACAGGGGCCAGGTTGTCGTACGTATCACCTGTCAGCACGGCCGCGTGCTGAACCGGCAGCCAGAAGCGTCCGTTGTCTGCGTCATATTCGACGATGCCAGCGGTCGCCATCGCCGCCAGCCACTCACGGACGTACCGCTCCTGAAGACCGCCGCGCTCAGCGAGCTCAGCGGATGTCGCCGGACCGGCGGCGGCCAGCTCGAACAGCCCGACACGGCGGCCGATTTCAATGAGGCAGGTGATCAGGCCGCCGGTTATAGTCTCGATGAGCTTGGCGGCGAATTCCTCGACAGCCGCTGCGTCCACGTCTGTCTGTTCGGTGTCTGTCTGCTTCAGGTCTGTTTGTTCGAAGGTGGTCATGGCTGGACGCTACGGGAACGCTGCGCCGAAGCGCATGGGGTGAGCGCCCCATCTTTGTGATGCGCTTCAGAGGAGACCGTGTCGGGTCGCGAACGGGCTCGCCATAGCTCGGTTCGAGACACCGATCTTGGCGTAGATGTGCTCGATGTGATTGCTCGCCGTCTTCCTAGAGATCACCAGGCGCTCCGCGATCTCCTTCTGCGACATGCCCCGCGCGAGATGTCGCAATACCTCCACGTCTTCGAGCTGCCCCGCCACTGCGGGCGCGGGCCACTGCGACGGCGGCCTCCACTCTACCGGTGTGATGGAACACTTCGACCAGATCGGCGAGATGCACCTGGCGAGCCGGTGGCAGCACCTCCTGGCCGCTGATGCCGTCGGGTTCCCCTTGCCGTCCCAGCGCTCGAATGTCTGAGCGACGCTGTCTCGGACCGCGTCGGAGAGTCCGAGGTCCTCGCTGAACGCGGAGGCAGCGCGCCAGTGTTCATGTACATCTGCTCGAGGTCGTGCCTCCCGTCGGCTAGGAACCCGACGCCGGCTTTGACGCGCTCAGCGAGCGGTCGGCCGTCGCCGATGTGTCGCAACAGGAAGGCGACGCTGCGGAGGGCGTCGCCGTCGTCGACGTACGCGACGTCGTGCTTGAACGCCTGGTCGTCCCCGAACCACTTCGCCTGTTCATAGGCATCGATGTGGCGTCCCAGCCAGGCCAGCATGGAGGCGTAATACACGACCTCACGTTGCTCACCGTCCATCCCAAGGCGCTCGGCAAGGTGCAATGCGATGTAGGTCTGCCCGAGCACATGCTCGGTGGGGTGGCCCAGCCCAAGGTCGGCGCCGAAGGACAGCGCGGCAAGCAGCTCTGTCACTCGTAGTCACTCGTACGCCAGAAGCTTCCACGCCCTGATTGTCATGCCGCAGAGGCGCTTTGTCATGAGGTGAATTGTCTGAGAACCCGTCCTGCGGATGGGCCGGGACGCCTCCCTCGGGGGATGGATCACGACGCTGACGGAACAGCCTTGGCATAACGCTCAGCCACTGTTGTGAGGTGGGCGATGAGCTCCGGTGGTTCGGTCACGGTGAAGTCGAGGCTCAGCATGCCGATGTACACCGCGACCGTCTCGACCGTGTCGGCTCCCGTGACCAGGACGCAGGTGTGATCATCAATGGCTTCCACGACGCCAACGGCCGGATTTATCCGGCGGAGAACTTCGGCGGCGGGCGCGTGGACAGTGATCCGGACATGCACATTCCAGCCCGCGAAAGCCGTAGTGCGAAGCACGAATGCCGGGTAGTCACCACCAGGCAAGTCGACCGGCGAGAACCGGCGGCCGCCGGGGATCCGTAGCTGCATCCAATCGAGCCGGAAAGTAGACCATCCGTCGGTGGAGGCGTCGCGGCCGACGAGATACCAGCGTCGCTGCCAGCTGACGAGCCGATACGGCTCCACTTGGAGCCGCTCGTCGTCCCGATACACGAAACGCACCTCCTCGTGGTCCCGTATCGCGGCCGCGATAGACATCAGCAGGCCTGCGTCAACTTTCGGGTCAGGTGCATTCGTGCCGGTGTTCTCAGGGCCCGCTTGCACCGCATCACGGACCGCATTGACCTGAAGCTGAAGCCGATGTGGGAGCACCGCTTCGAGCTTGGCCAGGGCCCTGTCTCTTATACACATCTGACGCTGCCGACGAACTAGATGTTGTGGTGGTGTGGGGGGGGGGGGGG
>JBKPBV010000063.1:0-8311 GCA_046727055.1 Actinomycetota bacterium
GCGGAGGTATCCGGACGCAGCATCGGAGCCGCACATTCCACCGTGAGGCTGGCCGTGGCCGGCGCCGACGATGTGGTCGCGCACTGGCCGACCCCAGGAGCGCCCGGCGGCCCGGCCGGCAGCGAGCATTCGGAGCCGGTATGGGAGGGCACCGAGCGACTCGGTGAGATCACGGTGAGCATGCCGGCCGGACGAGAGGTCTCCGCGACTGACAGGACGCTGCTCGCTGACATCGCCACCCAGGCCGGGCTGGGGATGCGGAACGCCCAGCTCGCGGCGCAGCTGCGCGTCCAGGTGGATCAGGCTGGCGCGCAGACCGAGGAGCTCGAGGCCTCCCGACTGCGACTGCTGGCTGCCCAGGAGTCCCAGCGTCAGCGACTGACCCGGGCGGTCAGCGCGGAGGTGCTGCCTTATCTGGCCCAGCTACGGGTTGGGCTCGCACAGGCAGCGGCTGCGACGGAGCCGACGGCGGCGAGTCGGTTCCTGGACGGAGCCATGGAAACGACCACTCGGGCCCTGGAAGCGCTGCGGGACATCGCCCGGGGGGTCTTCCCCCCTTTGCTCGCTCGTAAAGGGCTCGCCGCGGCGCTGCGTGTGTATGCGGCGCGGGCCGAGGGCCGCGTCACCCTGACGGTCGCTCCTGCCGCACGGACCGCACGCTTCCCCTCTCACCTGGAGGCTGTCACTTACTTTTGCGCAGTCGAGACGGTTCGTGAGCTGGGCGGCTCGGCGCTTGTCGACCTCGACCTCGACGACTCGTCCCTCATCCTGACCGTCACCGCCACCGACCTCAGTGGCCGGCTCACCGAGGGCGGGCAGGGCGTGGTCGACCGCGTGCTGGCCTGGGATGGCAACGTGACTATCGACGCGCAGGGTGCGCCGGCGAGGTTGCGGGTCAGCTTCCCTCAGCCGCCGGTCACGGCCCAGACCGCCGTCAACCTGTCGGGTCCGAAAGCGGACTTGGCGACATAGGCTACGGCCCCGCACTCCTGCGCCTGTCCATCCCAGTCGTCCTCGTCGTATGTCGACAAAAGCACGACGGCGGCCGCCATCGAATCGGCGCGCAGCCTGCGCGTGGCCTCCATCCCATCGATACCTGGGAGGTTCACGTCCATCAAGATCAGATCCGGATGCAGGCGTCCGGCCGTCACGATCGATTCCTCGCCCGACGCTGCGCTGCCCACCAGCACGAAGCCCTCCGTCTCATCGACGACAGCGCTCATCACGCGCCGGAAGAGGGCCTGGTCATCGACGACGAGGACACGGACCGGATTCACCGACTCACCTCCTCTCAACCATCATCGGGGACGGGAGCCCTCCAGAGCAGGGTGCTGGCCACACGACGTGATGCGGACCGCCCCGCTGCCAGCGCGCGGGTTTACAGTGCGGAAGGTGACCTTGCGCGTGGTCTTCGCCGACGACAACTACCTCGTGCGGGCTGGTGTATCCGCCCTGCTCAGCGAGGATGACGAAATCGAGCTGGTCACTGCCGTCGCGGACGCCGACGCGCTAATCCGGGCGGTGGCCGAGCATCGGCCGGATGCGGTACTGACCGACATCAGAATGCCACCAACCCACACCATCGAGGGGATTGACGCCGCGAAGCGGATCCGCACGGAATACCCCGACGTCGGCGTCGTCGTACTGTCCCAGTTCGCCGACGACGACTACGCGTTCGAGCTGCTCGAGAACGGGGTGGGCGGCCTCGGGTATCTCCTCAAGGAGCGGGTGACCGACCGGGACGAGCTGATCCGGGCGCTGCAGGAAGTCTCCCGGGGCGGGTCCGCTCTCGACCCGATGGTCATCGAAGTGTTACTCGCCCGCAAGTCGCACGAGGAACCGTCTGCGTTGCTCGGACTGTCCGCTCGTGAACGTGAGGTGCTCCAGCAGATGGCGACCGGGCGGAATAACCACACCATCGCCAAAACCCTTTACATGAGTGACCGCGCGGTCGAGAAGCACATCGGCTCAATCTTCCAGAAGCTTGGCCTCGTCGAGGAACGGGAGGTGAATCGCCGGATCATGGCCGTGCTCGCCTTCCTCGAAGCCACCGGCCCCGCGCGCTGACACACTGCATGATTTATGTCGGGCTATGGTCTCACGATGCGATGGTGCGTCCGCCCACAATAGGCTGCCGTAAATAGGTACCGGTCCGGCAACGCAGCAAGTTCAAATCACCAAACTCTCCAGGAGAAGTCATGGTCAGCCAGCCAGCCGCTAGCAGGGATGCCACCAAGCTCGCGGCAACCTCGACACCGCTGTTCTATGGGGGCGCGGGCTGGCTGGCCATCGCAGCGGGGACCCTCGTGGTGGTCGGCCAGGCCATCTGGTGGCCCTTCGACCAGAGGGGGAATCTGGCCACGTCACAGAACAACATCTTCAACGCCGCCAGTGTCGTCTACTTCGCTGGCTTCTGTGTCCTCATGTTCGCCTTGATCGGTGTCCACGGGCGGCAGGCGTACAAAGCTGGCCGGCTCGGCACATTCGGGTTTTCTGCGGCGGTTCTTGGCACGATGCTTCTCGGTGGAGACCTGTGGTTCGAAAGCTTTGCCGTCCCGTGGCTAGCCGAGGGCCCGTTCCCCGAGGTTCTCAGCAGCGATCCATCCGTGTTATTGGCCCTCGGTGCGATCGCGAGTTACCTGCTCTTCGCTATCGGCTGGGTCTCGTTCGGCCTCGTAAGTCTTCGGGCACGGGTTTTCCCCGTCTGGATCTGCCTCTTCGTCGTGGCGGGCGGTATCGCCGGTTACCAGGCTTTGCTCTCCCCCTGGGGCGTTCCCCTCGGCCTGGCCATCGCGACACTTGGGGTGTGGTTGCTGCTGCGGGGGCGGCGTTCCCCAGCCACAACGGAGAGCCTCGACGAGCCGCCAGCAGCGGCAGCCACGTGAACGCCCCCGAGCAAGCCATCCCTGTGAGGGAATGACTCCGGTTACCACCGTGACGATCAGACCGTCGTCGCCTGCGAAGGTGTCTCGGCAGAGCTCCGGGTCCTGATCATCCAGATCCCGAGGCTCAGCAGCGCTAGTCCCAGCGCGACACCGTACGGTGGTTTTGCTGCCAAGAAGCCGATGATTCCTGCGGCCATTATCGCGAGGCTGATCAGTCGCGGAAAAACCCCAGCTCGCAGGGAGGCAAGTCCGAAGAGCACCCAACCAATGGAGAAGAGGGTGTAGCTAGAGAGGTAGCCGACCTTCCAAAACATCGTCTTCTCCGCGGTGAGAACTTGGGGTACCACCTCTGCGAGCCACGGGGCGGCGAAGCCCTCGAACCACATATTGGCGCCCAAATTCACAGTCCCGACTATTGCGGCGCAGAAGGCCACAAGACCAAAAGTGCCTGCTGCGCGAGCCTGTTTGTCATAGGCGGCGCACGCGGCAATCGCCAAGCCGGAGAATGCGGCGGCGTAGGCCAGATTCAGACCGCGGAATATCGGATCAGCCAGCATGACGGCTGGATCGCTGTGTTTTATGAAGACGAATAGCAGCGCCAGATGGGTCACTGCCAAGTAGGCACCCACGGTAAGCACAATCGGTCCGGCGTAACGGGATAGTGCGGACTCCGACATCATTGGCAACTGTAGCCGCGGGCCCGTCCAGCATGGCCCGTACGGTTGGTCCCGGTTGAGGATGCAGCGTCTCAAGTCCCGCCGGCTGGGTGGCAGAAGCAGCAGCACGAGACGTATGGATTCCGGCGCCCGCACGGTCGGATCGGGCGCCGCGCCAACGCATTGTTCTGAATCGTCTCGACAAGCATCGCACTCATGATGCCGCTTGCGCATCCCAAGGCCACCATGGCGTGTAAGGAGTCAGAGCGCCGAACTTGGGCCCAATCTGGGCCCAACGCCCGCGGCTGGGCATCACGGAACGCTTGCTTGGTCGGGGCGGCTACTTCATCCACGCTCGCTTGAGACCCACAGACAGATCCCCACGGATCTGGGGTCAAAGAGCCATGACTCTTTTACTTTGAGGCCGAGCCGACGCGGTGTCTCCCGCGAAACGCGACCGACTTGAGCCCTGCTGAAGAGCCGGATTCGGGCGCTTCGCGTGATGCCAAACTGCTGCCAAGAACGATCGGATCCCTTTCGTCGTAACACCGAAAGGGACTTTGACAAGGGCTTTCGTTGTAGCGGGGACAGGATTTGAACCGGTGACCTCTGGGTTATGAGTTCGTACTGAACAAGCAGTTCAATCCGGCCTTCGGCAAGCGGGCACTGAACAAGGTTTCGCCGTTGGTCGTCCAGGACTGGGTGACGAAGGCCCATGCTGACGGCCTGTCACCTCGGTCGATCAAGAAGTACCACGTCTTTCTGTCTTCGATCTTCCGTCGCGCTGTTCGCGATCGGATACTCGTGTTCAACCCGTGCGATCACACCGATGTGCCGAAAGTGATCGTGCGCAAGACGCGCACGGTCACGCCTGTCGTGACGATCTGTTGTTCGCGACGAGGGTTGGCACGCCGATCTCTCGCAACAGCTTTCGGACCCAAGTCTGGCTCCCGCAGTGAAGGCCAGCGGGGTCGACTTCAGGGTCCGCGTCCACGACCTCCGCCATGCTCACGCCTCCTGGCTGCTGGCAGGGGCTCGGATCTGCGGTCGGTGATGGACAGGATGGGTCACCACCAGATCCAGACGCAGAAGTACCTCCATAGCATTGCCCGAGGCCGATCGGAAGAATCTCGACGCGCTCGAGCGGATATCACGAGGAACGAACAGGTGACTCGACAACGTACTCGCATCGAAGGCTGCCAATGCCGCCAAGTAGCTCTCAATTTCGGGGTCCCATAGATCGGAGACCACGGGCTGGGGCTGGTGTTGGCCCAGTCTGATTGACAAGGTGCTTACCCGGAACGTTGACCCGGGCCAGATGGTTAGACAGCTGCTCACTATGGCAGCGACGGCGACTGAACTAGGAGATCCGCCGCCGCACCGACGTGGTTGGCATCTTCCCCAACCGCGACGCCGTCACCCGACTGGTCGGCGCCGTGCTGGCCGAGCAACACGATGAATGGGTCGAGCGACGCCGCTACGTCTCCCTCGACGCGCTCGCCCGAGCCCGCGGCACCGCAGCGGCCGCCGGGCCGACACCAGCCGAGCAGCCCGAGCTGGAGGCCGCGGCATGACCAGACTCCGCGACATCTACGGGCCTGGCTTCACCCAAGCCGAGTACCTCCACGCCCTCCACGCCGGCTACGAGACCGGTTGGTGGGACGACAACAGCCTCCCCGCACCCTGGCCCGACGACTTCGAAGAAACCGACAACAATAGGACACCCGACAGGAACAAGATCAACATTCCCGAGCCCGGACAACCACCCTTCTAACCAGCAAGATCGAAGGATCACCCGATACACCACCACCGGGGACGTGACCTTCAATAGTTGATCTTGATCTCCGATCACGACTGAGGCTGTTGAGCGTTCGGCCGATCTGGCTGATTTGCAGGGCTACCATGAGCCATGACCTCCGACCGTGCCGCCATGAATGGTGACTACGATGAGGAGTTTTGGCGCGAATTCCTGACCCGCGGGCAATCGGGGGAGCGGCGGGTTCGCGCTGTCTATAAGCACATTCCGCATGATCCGCGCTGCAAGCTGTGCGCAGCACCCTTCGCCGGGGCGGGGGCGCCGGTCATGCGACTCATCGGCAAGCGTCCGGCCGCGCAGCCAGGTTGGCGTCATTGGCTACCGCCGGCGAGATCCTGATCACCATCGAGGCCGCGACGGCCGCTGCCCTAGGTCTCGGATCCCTTGATCGACAGCAGCTCGAACTTAGGGGCAAGCACCAGACGATCGACGTTGTGAGGCTGCGGGTCGGCCCAGCCGACGCGATCGCTGCCGCTTGACCCGGTCAGAGACAACGACGTCGCAATCAAGATCAGCTCACGACCGGAGCGCACTGACCCGCCGCGCAATCTGGTGAAGCTGGCCGTCGATATCGGCCGCCGTTCAATCGATACCGATCATGATCAACACCAGTTCGGCCGGATGTGTTGAGCTGGAGCGAGGTTCGCTGTTCGGTCTGAGCGTCGGTCGGTGTGGGCCAGTGAGGGTCAGGATCCACTTGTCCGCCACACGACCTCGAAGGCGGACATCGGCGAGTCAAACCCTTTGAGGCGTAGCCTGCCGCGGCTGCGGAAAACGAAGCCCTTGCCCAGGGCAAGGTCATGCACCGCGCCGGCGACGAGGATGCCTCCGGGGTCGGCTCGCGAGCACAGCCGCGCAGCGACCTGCACAGTGGCGCCGAAGAGGTCCTTACCTTCGGTGACCGGCTCGCCCGCAGCCATCCCGATTCGGACGCGGACGGATATTCGGCCGGTGCCCTCTGCTTCCGCGATTCGCCGCTGAATCTCCACGGCGCATTCGATGGCGCTGACGACCGACGGGAATGCGGCCATCATCCCGTCGCCCGTGTGCTTGACCTCCGATCCCCGATGGCGTTCGAGGGCTCCTCGCACAATCTCGTCATGGGCTCGTACTATCGCCATCGCGCCAGCATCGCCCAGTCGCTGGGTCAGGCTGGTCGACTCCACAATGTCGGTGAACACGATCGTGCGGAACGCCGCTTCGACGTACGCCTCGCCGGGCGGATGCTCGAGGATGCCACCCATGAAGCGGGCCACCGTGGGCTCATCGACCTCGATGATCTCGTACGCCATGTAGCCGTGTGATGCGCGGTGAACCTCCTCAAGTGCATCAGCATTGGGCGCTTCCGCCAAGCAGAACGCGGTCTGACGCTCCTCGTCGAACCAGTAGGTGAGGAATCGGACACCGTACCGACCCTGGATCTTGAGGTCCTTGACGTGCGCGAGTGCCGCTTCCTCAGCTGAGAGGCCGACGAACTCGTGGCGGTCCATGAAGAACGGCACAGCATGAGCATGGCCCAGGTATGCACGTCGAGGCAACGGCGATTCGCCGCGAACGAGTCCTGCGTCACCTCCCACGGCGCCTGGACCCTCCGCGACATGGACCACATCTACGTCCTCGATCACGGCGCCATCGTCGAGCACGGCCGCTATGAGGACCTGATCAGCGCCAACGGACGCTTGCCGAGATCTTCGCGAATCAGACCTTGACAGACACTCTGGCGGCGCGGCCCGGACCGTAGGGAGGACACGCGCCGCACGGCCGGCGCTTGCCCCGGCCCTTGATCTGATAAAGCCGGATTCGACAGTCGGTGGCCGCCCGTCGTTTTCGGCCCGTCATGTATCTGCTGGCTCCGCACCCTCGACTTGGCGGGGGCGCTTTTATGGGCCGGCGCGGGGTGGGGAGTTCGGGCGGGTGGTGGGTGGTTGGGGCAAGTGCTGTCGATCTTGGTGCCCGGCGATCACCAGTGCTTTGAGCAGAGCGGCGCTCTGGGATGTCAAGGCCGATGTCGTCGGGTCTGCGTCCGAGGCTTCGGTCGAGGTTGTGTTGCCAAAGGGCGGACGCCCCTGGTAGCTGTCCTGCTCCGGTTGGTCGGCGGTCTTGGGGGTCGACGCCGACGGCGGCACGCCAGACGGCGACTTCGCCGAGGAGGGCGGCGGTCGGGTGGCTGCCCGGCGGCGCCCATGCGGGCTGTTCGCGGTTCTGGCTGGTGCGGTCTCGGATCTGATTTGCGAGGCCGATAACGAGCTGTCCCCGCTTCGCCAGATATTGGCCCCAGATGGGATGATCATGGAGCGCTTCCGGAACACCGGGGAGCCACGGCAGCGGTCCAGGGTCGGCAGGTGCAGGCTCTGGGAGGCGCCAGTCGAGTATGGCGGCCATGTCGCCTGCGGTGTGGAGTTCTCGTCCGATGGCGGCTGCCTGGAGGTGGAGGCCTGGAGGTGGAGTGTGGGTGCTCACCGGTCTCGGCCGCCAAAGCGAGCAGGTGTGCTCTGAGCGTCGGCCAGGACGGCTCGCTGGTGAGTTCGGGGATCATCTGGTCGGCTTGGCTGTCGAGCATCTGAACGGTCTGGGGGCCAACCAGCTGCTCGGCCGCGACATGGAGCCCGTCGGTGTAGCGCTGGACGGCGTCGAACAGCCGGGCAGCCGGGTCGCTGCGTTGGCGCAGCAGAGTGGTGGCTGAGGTCGGTGTGTCGTCGCGGGCGAGGATCTGCGGCAGGATCTCGGTCGGTGTGCGGGGTGCGACGGTCTCGGGGCGAATGAGGGTGTGCGGGTCGCCATCGCCGACGACCTGGAGGTAGAGGTGGTTGCCGACCCGGCGACGGGTGAGCATGGTGTACAGCTGCTGCCGTGACTCCTGCCCAGTAGCGAGGCCATGCATGGTGTCGGCGGAGACGCCTTGGGCCGAATGGATGGTGCTGGCGTACCCGAGACCGGTCGACTCGCGGACATTG
>JBKPBV010000064.1:0-10758 GCA_046727055.1 Actinomycetota bacterium
GATCCCGACGAACGGGGCAGGTCCACGATCAACGCAGAGGCCCCCTGCGCGACCATCGCCCGTACGGTGGCTGCGCCAAGCCCCGACGCACCACCGGTTACCAGCACGACATCGTGCGCGCCCAGCCTCATGCCACTCCCCATCCTCCGACTTGTCGGCTAACTCAGTCGGAGGTTACTTCAGCAGCTGGCGACCGATGACGAGCCGCTGGATCTGGTTGGTGCCCTCAAAGATCTGCGTCACCTTGGCCTCTCGCATATACCGTTCGGCCGGGTAATCCCGTGTGTAACCGTAGCCGCCGAGGACCTGAACGGCATCGGTCGTCACCTTCATTGCCACATCCGACGCGATCAACTTCGCGACCGCCGCGTCACGTTTGAACGGACGGCCGGCGTCCCGCTTGCGCGCTGCCATCAGGTACGTTGCCCGGGCGGAATCCACGGCTGCCGCCATGTCCGCGAGCAGGAAGCCAAGCCCTTGGAACTCGGCGATCGGACGCCCGAACTGCTCTCGCTTGGTCGCATAGTCCACCGCCAGGTCCAAGGCCGCCTGGGCCAGTCCGGTCGCGCACGCGGCAATGCCGAGCCGGCCAGAATCCAAGGAAGCCAGGGCAATTCGGGCACCCTGGCCTTCCTCACCGATGCGCTGGCAATCGCCGATGGGGACGGCGTCGAAGTACAGCGCGGTCGTCGGCGAGCCATTCAGCCCCATCTTGTGTTCCGGACTGCCGAAGGTCAGCCCGGGCGCGTTTCCGGGCACGTGGAAGCAGCTGACACCTCCGCGAGGGTCGTCGCCAGTCCGCGCAAAAGTCGTGTAGAAGTCCGCGTACGATCCGTGAGTGGTCCAGGCCTTGGCGCCGTTGAGCTCATAGCCATGATCAGCGCGCTTGGCACGGGTGGTCATGCCCGAAATGTCTGATCCGGCCTGAGCCTCGGACAACGCGTACGCGCCGAGCATTTTGCCGCCGATCATCTCCGGCAGATAAGTGGCGCGCTGCTCCGGCGTGCCGAACGTCGCCATCGCGTACGACGCCATCACATGCACCGAGACGCCTACCCCGACCGTCATCCACGCTGCCGCGACCTCTTCAAGAGCCTGCAGATAAACCTCGTACGGCTGACCGGCGCCGCCGTACTCCTCTGGGTACGGCAGACCCAGCAGTCCCACCTCACCCAACATCACAAAGGCGTCGCGAGGGAAACGCTCGGCAGCCTCATCCGCCGCCGCACGCGGTGCCAGTTCGGCTTGCGCGATCTCACGCATCAACGCCACCAACTCCGCGGCCTCTTCGGTTGGCAACAGGCGATCGACTGCCATCTCGCTCCTTGTCTATCTGGCTTTGCTGCTCGCGCATCGCGCGCTGGAATCCGACGTCGTCGTCGTTCTTCGCGAACAAGAAGCGCGTTCGTTCATCGCTCCTCCGATCGTCGGGCGCGCGATCTGCCGACGCTCGCAGCATGGGGTGCATCTCGCTGCAAAGGTGGTACTAGTGACAGTACGCTAGTACCACCATGGTAGCCACCTTGCTGGAACGCAGGCTGACCCAACGACAGGCCCATCTTCGTGACGCCCTAGTCGATCTCGTTTTGGAGCAGGGATTCAGCCACCTCACCATGGACCAGTTCGCGGCCCAACTGAACTGCTCGAAACGCACGCTTTATGCGCTCGCTTCGAGCAAAGAGCAGTTAGCCGTGCTCGCAGTTCGGCACTTCTTCAAGCGCGCAACCGAGCAGGTGGAGGAGGCGATCGCTCGCACCCGCGCACCAGCAAAGCGGGTCACCCGCTACCTCGAGGCCGTGGCGGAGGCGCTAGGCCCCGCAAGCCGCGCCTTTCGGGACGACATCGCAAACTTCCGTCCGGCTAGCGAGATCTACGAGCAGAACACCCTGGCCGCGGCCCAGCGGGTACGTCAACTGATCGATGAAGGAACCCGGGCCGGAGCATTCCGGCGCGTCCACGCTGCATTCGTGGGTGAGGTAGTGACAGCCACGATGCGGCGCATCACCAGCGGTGAGATCGCGGCCGCCACGGGGCTCAGCGATGCCGAGGCCTATTCGGAGCTGGCTCAGCTCGTGGTTGCTGCGATCCGCCGATGACAAAGCTCATTGGTGATCGCTCGCGCAATGCCGACGCTCGCGATCACGGGCGAGCGCTCGCCCTACATGGAAACCGAATATCCTGCCCAAATGGACGACGATCTCCGAGCGCTCGGCGAGGATCTCATCACCACCGCCGCACGTGTGGTGCGCTGGGTGCCTAAGGAGAACGGCTTCACTATCAGCCTGGGCGCGGCCCGGTTACTGGCGCGGCTGCAAGATGGCGGGCCAACTCGGATCAGCGAACTCGCCGTGGCCGAAAAGTGCTCGCAGCCAACGATTACCAACCATGTGAAGCGGCTCGAGGCCGCCCACCTGGTCGATCGCACCGCGGACCCACGCGATGCACGAGCGTGGATGATCAAGCTGACCAAGAGGGGCAATCAGCAACTTTCCGTGATGCGTGCCTCCATCGGTACCAGCCTCGAGCCCTACCTTGCGACGATGTCCAAACGCGACCTCAAGGCGCTGCGTGACGGTATCGAGGCTATGCAGCGCTTGATGGCGGTGGAAAGAGAGACACAACACTCGTGACCCAGCAGACCGAACCGGGCGCGACCTTGGGTGCGTTCCGGCTCCACGACACCGCCACGCGATCAGTACGCCCATTCGAGCCGGTTGTACCCGGCCGGGTCTCGATTTACCACTGCGGGCTCACAGTGCAATCGGGTCCACACCTGGGACACATCCGCAAGGAGGTTGTGTTCGATGTGTTGCGGCGCTGGCTCACCTGGTCGGGCTACCAAGTCACCGTGATCGCCAACATCACCGACATCGATGACAAGATCTTGATCAAGTCAGCCGAGGCCGCTACTCCGTGGTTCGCGCACGCTTACCGATACGAGCGCGAGCTGCATGAAGCGTACGCTGCGCTCGGCTGCCTGCCGCCTACGTACGAGCCACGGGCCACCGGCCACATTCCGGAGATGATCGAAATGATCAAGGTTCTCATCGAACGCGGTCATGCATATCCGGCGCCCGATTCCTCAGGCGATGTCTACTTCGATGTGAAGTCTTGGCCGGCGTACGGCTCGCTGTCCCACCAGAACATCGACGACATGGAACCTGCAGCCGACTCCGATCCTCGCGGAAAGAACGATCCTCGGGACTTTGCGCTCTGGAAGGGCCACAAGGACAGCGAGCCGGAGACAGCTAGCTGGGTGACGCCGTGGGGACGCGGCCGTCCGGGGTGGCATCTGGAATGCTCGGCTATGGCCGCGAAATACCTCGGCGATGAGTTCGACATCCATGGCGGCGGTCTTGATCTTCGATTCCCTCACCACGAGAACGAACTGGCGCAGTCCAGGGCAGCCGGGCAGCGCTTCGCCCGGTATTGGATGCACAACGCGCTGGTGACAACTGCCGGGGAGAAGATGAGTAAGTCGCTGGACAACAGCGCGCTGGTCTCGGAGGTGATCAAGAGATTCCCGGCGCGGGCGGTGCGGCTGTACCTTGTTCAGCCCCACTACCGCTCCACGATCGAGTACTCCGATGCCGCGATTGCGGAGTCGGTAGCAGCACTGGGTCGGATCGACAACTTCGTCGACCGAGCTACGGAACGGGTGGGCAGCCGGCCACCCCAGGTGCCCGAGGAGTTCATCAGCGCGATGAATGATGATCTTGGTACGCCGGCGGCGGTCGCTGTACTGCACAACGCGGTCAAGGAAGGCAACCACGCTCTGGAGGCCGCAGACCGTGATCAGATCTCACGCCGGCTCAGCGAGGTGAACGGCATGCTGATGATCTTGGGATTGAATGCCGACGCCGAAGTCTGGCAGCGTGACAACCACCGGCTCACCGCGGTGGTCGACGGCTTGATCAACGAGCTGCTGAGGCAGCGAGCCGCAGCCCGCGACCGCAAGGACTTCACAACAGCCGACGCGATCAGAAGCTCTCTCACTGCCCTGGGCGTAGAGGTTTCAGACACTCCTTTGGGAACACGTTGGTCGATCCACACCGACTTGTCAGCACCGGTGGCTGCCCAAGCGACCACAGGCGCTGACAACTCGGTGAAGAAGTAGCCGGCGGATGTCGGGAAACAGCCAACGCAAGGGTGCGGTGCGACGCAGGGGCAAGAGCAATACCGCCGGCTCCGGTGGCCGGGTGCGGCGCGGACTGGAAGGAAAGGGTCCGACCCCCAAGGCCGAGGATCGGCCATATCACGCTGCCTCTCGCGCGAAGAAGGCCACCACCCGGCGCAGACCCGCCCGCTCATCGGCACCGAGGACAGGACGCCCTGGATCAGGCCCCGAATGGGTCGTGGGGCGTAACGCCGTGCTGGAGGCAATGGAGGCGGACATTCCGATCCGAACCGCGTACGTGGCAGAGGGCGCCGAACGCGACGACCGGCTGCGGGACATCCTCAAGCTCGCGGCGAGCCGTGGCACGGCGCTGCTCGAAGTCGCCCGGGCCGAGCTGGATCGGCTTACCGGCGGTGCAGTCCACCAGGGTGTCGCTCTGCAACTGCCGGCTTTCGAATACGCCCACCCCGAAGACCTGCTGGCCACCGCCCTCGATTCGGAACTGGAACCGCTCATCGTGGCAATGGACTCGATCACCGACCCGCGCAATCTTGGAGCGATCGTCCGGTCGGCGGCCGCGTTTAGCGCACATGGGGTACTCATCCCAGAACGCCGGTCGGCCGGCATGACCGCTGCCGCCTGGAAGACCTCGGCCGGGGCTGCAGCCAGGATCCCGATCGCGCGTGCCACCAATCTCAACCGCAGCCTGCGCGCGTACGCCGACGCAGGGCTCACCCTGATTGGGCTAGACGGCCGAGCCGATATGAACATCTCCGAGGTGACCGGCGTCTCGGGACCGCTGGTGCTAGTCGTCGGCAGCGAAGGTACTGGTCTGTCGCGATTGGTTCGCGAGGCATGCGACCATCTCGCCTCGATCCCGATCAGTACGAGTGTGGAATCCCTCAACGCTGGGGTGGCGGCCGGAATCGCGCTCTATGAAATCTCGCGACAGCGGGTCAGAGGGCTGGACTAAGGTAGGCGGCGCCCGGTTTTCACCTCAGGAGTGCTCGTGACCGACATCCTCTCCACCGCCCGTCCAACCGAAAGCCCAGGTTTCGACTATTCGGGCACCGCCTCCCAGGCCTACCGCGCAGCGCTCTCCGTCATCGAAACCATCGAGCCACGGATCGCAGGCGCCATCCGCTCAGAGCTGACTGACCAGCGCGGCTCACTGAAACTGATCGCCTCGGAGAATTACGCATCGCCCGCTGTACTGCTCACCATGGGCAGCTGGTTGTCCGACAAGTACGCCGAGGGCACTATCGGACATCGCTTCTACGCCGGCTGCCAGAACATCGACACGGTCGAGGCGGTCGCCGCCGAGCACGCGCGCGAGCTCTTCGGCGCCGAATACGCCTACACCCAGCCGCACTCAGGCATCGATGCCAACCTGGTTGCCTTCTGGGCGATCTTGGCCAACAGGATCGAATTACCCGAGTTGGCCGCACATGGCGTGAAGACCGTCAATGACCTGAGCGAGGAGCAGTGGGAGGAGCTGCGGCACAAGTTCGGCAACCAGCGAGCCCTCGGTATGTCGCTGGATGCGGGCGGTCACCTCACTCACGGCTTCCGGCCTAATATCTCCGGCAAGATGTTCCATCAGCGCTCCTACGGCACTGATCCGGAAACCCAGCTGCTGGACTACGACGCAGTTCGCGCGATGGCGCGGGAGTTCAAACCGTTGATCTTGATCGCTGGCTACTCCGCCTATCCGCGGCGGCTCAACTTCGCCACGATGCGGGAGATCGCCGATGAGGTGGACGCGACGCTCATGGTAGACATGGCTCACTTTGCCGGCCTGGTGGCGGGGAAGGTCTTTACCGGCGATGAGGATCCGATACCTCACGCCCACCTTGTAACAACCACGACCCACAAGTCGCTGCGCGGGCCGCGGGGTGGACTGGTGCTCGCGACCAAGGAGTACGCGGACTCGGTCGACCGCGGCTGCCCGCTGGTGCTGGGTGGGCCGCTCGGCCACGTAATCGCCGCCAAGGCGGTGGCGCTCGCCGAGGCACGGACTCAGGAGTTCCGGGCGTACGCGCAGGCGGTCGCCGAGAATGCGAAGATCTTGGCCGACGGCCTGTTGCGACGCGGCGCCAAGCTGGTTACCGGTGGAACCGACAACCACATCGTGTTGATCGATGTGTCATCGTTCGGGCTCACCGGCCGGCAGGCCGAGTCGGCACTGCTGGACTCCGGGATCGTAACGAACCGGAATTCAGTGCCGGCCGACCCCAACGGTGCCTGGTACACCTCAGGCGTCCGGATCGGCACGCCCGCGCTCACCACTCGCGGATTCGATGCGGACGAGTTCGACAAGGTGGCTGAGTTGATTGTGAATGTGCTAAAGAACACCACCGCGGCGATTGCCTCTAGCGGACAGCCTGGGAAGGCTAAGTATGTGCTCGCTGAAGGCGTGGCCGACGCTACCAAGGCTGCGTCGGCGGAGTTGCTGGATGCCAACCCGCTCTATCCAGGGCTTACCCTTTAGACACTGCCCGTTCGAAGGACTCAGGCATGTTGGAGCCGACGACCGTTACGACGATCTTCATGATTCTGTTTGCCATCGGCATGATCATCTGGACCATCTACCTATGGTTCAGTGATTGGCAGCCCGTCGTGCGGCGGTACCTGACTGAAGAGGAGCTAGAGGCCGAGATCCAAGCGGCGTTACGGCAGATGCGGCGGGCCATTGAGGACTACGAGCGAGGCGACCGACACCTCTGATCGGCGCTAATTGCAACGCGGCACATGGCACCGCTCGATGCACATACCCTCGGTACATGCACCGTGTCATTGCTGCCACTGTTCTCGCCGTTGCCGCTCTGCTGGGTTTTGCCTCCTGCGCCCAAACGGACATCAAAGCGGAGGACGTCTACAAGGTCGGTTGTCCCGCCGTGGATGCGGCGGCCGGCGGTGGCTCGATGGTGAGCAAGGTGACGGTGGTCGGCCTGAAGGCGCTCCGCGAGTCCGGGCAGCTGGACCCAGAGCCACAGCGATGGCTGGACGCGGTGATCACCCTGTTGGATTCCGAGGATCCCAAGAACGCCCCAGACGAGGTCCAGAAGTTGATCATCGATGGCTGCGCGAAGAACGGTTACCCGCTGCAAAACCTGCACGTCGCATAACGCCGCCTGCGAGCGTCACAACTGGCGCGCGCGACCTCAGCGGGAGAACAGGCTCCCAGACACGGTAGTTACGAAGTTCCGCATCGAATCCGGCAGGTCGCGCAGGTGCCAGTGCTCGGGTCCGTGATACCAGTACAGGTCGTAGGAGTCGGGATGTTGGTCGACATCACTTGTGACGATGGCATCCAACCAGCGGTCCGCTCCGCCGAGCACAATCGCGTACGGCAGAACCTCAGAGATCTCCCGTAACTCCGCACCCGGTGGCATCTGCTTCGTCGGATGGCTCATCAGGTCTGAACGCAATGCGCCCAGACCCCCCAGTAGAGCAACTCCCTTGCCAGTCCGCGACGGCATCTCCTGCGCCACGAACACCAGGCCGAGGGATATCACGATCAGCGCCAATCCCACCAACCCAAACGTGGTGAACGCCGCGAGCACACCCGTTACGACAATGGAGATGATCAGTGCGGCCAGTGCCAGCTGGCTCCAACGGTTCCGGGTGTCGTCGGGGCGACGCTCGTACCACCCATTGCTGACCATCTCGTCATAAAGCGCGTTCTGCACGTCGCCAATCGAGTCTTGCACCCTGGTGGCAAGTTCCGATACAAGTACTGGCCCGCCAGGCGGCGCAATGCCGTCGATCAGCTGCTGCTCAAAAGGTCGCAGGGTGTCAGGCGCGCCCTCAATACGTTTGATCTCCCAGTCGGTCGGGGCGAATTCGTGCTCCCGAGGCAGTTCTCTGATCAGCAGATGCCCGCGCACGGCCAGATCGACCAAGGTGGCGGTGATGTCGATGGGATCGACCCGCTCGTCGGCGACCGTGCCGACATGGCCTGGCCGGATCTCGTCGACCACTCGGAATTCCGACTGCCCAGCACCGGTCGGCACAAACTCGCCCACGGTGCTGATCTGTCCGTCCGGGCCGATATCGACCCCAGCACGCCGATGCAGGCCGTACAACGCAACACCGCCGAGCACTAGCAGGCCCACCGCCAAGGCGAGGGGCAGCGGGTCGACCGAGAAAGCACGCCCGACGGTCCATCGATACTCGATCACCTCGTTGGACGCAATGCCCCCGGGCGGGAACCCGATGTCGATCGCCACGACCTCACCATCGCCGCGCGGTCCATCGCGGAAAGTGGGTATTTGGGCACTCTCGGTGCCGGCGGAGGCAAAGTTGCAGGGGACAGTGGAGTTCGGGCTGCCGGCCGTGCATTTGATGTAGCTGAACTGGGTCGGGATCTGCACCGTTGCAGCGAACTCGGCGACCGCAACGCTGAGCCCCTGCAGCATTCCCCAACGCAACGCCGTACCGCCGTCGATCGTGACCACCGCACCGATCACGGTGTAGCTGATCACGACCTCCCTCGAGCCGTTCGTCGGCACCATTACCGTGGTGAAGCGATCTTCAGAGGTGATCGTCGGCTCGACTGATTCGCCGTCAACGGTAGCCGTAATCTCGGACAACGTCTGGACATATTGACGGTCGCCGACCAAGTCTTGTTTTGTCTCGAACTTCTGCGACAGCTCCGCAGGCACCGGCGCGGTCAGCGTGATCGTTTGCTTCACCTTCAGCGTGCCGTCTTTGGCCAGATTGCCCTCAGCGATGAACGTCGACGCGTTGCCCTGGGCGTACGCCGCCAACACCAGCGGCCCGGTAAGCAAACCACACGTCAGGAGGCAAAATCCGATCATCACCCCGATCACATGCAGCGTTTTGGGCAAGTTGGCGAGCACGATGTACAGCCTCCCACTAGTCCTGCAAAGGTGCGGCTCCATGCCCAAAAACGTCTGAACCACCAAGCTGGCGCGAAGCCTGGTGTGGCCCGTTATCGTTGCGCCTGTGAGCCAACAGTGGAGCGGTCCTCAGTACGCGCCGCCCCGAGGAGCTCCGCAACCAGCCACACCTTCCTACGGCGGCGCCTCTCGCACAGGCCGCAGCTGGCAGCCCGGCGTACCGACGGGCCGCGATTACCAGGGTTATCCTGCCTCCCGGTTCGGGCCGTCTTTTGGTGGCGGCGTGCCACAGTACGGACCGACACCGCCTTTGCCTGCGCCGCGTCGGAGGAACCCGCTTCGGTTCCTGGCCTTCGTGATGATCATCGTTGCGCTGCTCGCGTTGGCCGGGCTAGTGATCACTGGGCTGAGCTCAGCGCCATCGAATGTTGTCTACCAGAATGACGACTACCAGGTTCCGCCGCCGGATAGAAGCCCGCCCCCGATCCCGGTTCCCCAGACTTATGGCCAAGCAGAGCAGTGGATTACACAGAGTCCGTTCTATAGCCAGACCGTGCCAGCGCCCGTGCGCTGCACCTCCCAACCAATCAATGTGATGACCGCCAGTGATGCCCAGCTGAAGGCACACTTCGAGGGCTTGATGGAGTGCTTAGTACGTGTCTGGCAGCCGCCGGTCACGAACGCCGGCTTCATCATCGTGCGACCCACCGTGACCATCTACGGCCCGGAGATCACCACCAAATGCGGCACGGCTGAGGTTAACGCGTTCTACTGCACGGCCGATCAGCAGGTGTACTACAGCAACCTGCTCCCGCAGGCTCTGCAGGCGGTCCGGAGAAACAAGTGGACTGCCGATATCGTCATGGCCCATGAGTTCGGTCACGCGCTGCAGGCCCGAACCGGGATTCTGATCTCTGCGCACGCGCTCGGCCAGGAGTCCGGCGAGAAGGGCACCGAGCTGCAGTACATGAGGCGGCTCGAAACCCAGGCCGACTGCTACTCCGGCATGTTCATCCGGGCCGTATCCCAGTCAATGGGGGTGCAGCAGCAAGACCTCGATGGGATCTTGGCCATCTACGAAGCCATCGGCGACGACACGCTCTCCGGCGACCCCAACATCAACGGAAACCATGGCTTGGCACGGTCGCGCAAATACTGGGGAACCCAAGGCTTGGGAACCAGCGCCGTGGAGGAGTGCAATACCTTCACTGCTCAGGCGAGGCTGGTGCGCTAATCGTGATGCCCCATGGCGTATCGAGGGGCAGTTATCTCACAGCAGTAGCGCGGTTGCGATCGCCGCGATGCCTTCGCCACGCCCGGTCAGCCCGAGTCCGTCGGTGGTGGTTGCTGAAAGGCTGACGGGAGCTCCAACCGCCTCACTCATGATCAGCTCGGCCTCAGCGCGGCGCCTGCCGAGCCTGGGGCGGTTTCCGATGAGCTGGACCGCAACATTTGCGATGTCAAAGCCAGCCGCTCGTATCCGCGCCGCGGTTTCCGAAAGAAAGGCTGCGCCTGGGGCATTGGCCCACCTCGGATCGGTCGTTCCGTAGTTGCTTCCGAGATCGCCCAGGCCGGCGGCACTCAGCAGTGCGTCGCATGCTGCATGGGCCACCACGTCGCCATCTGAGTGACCAGAGGGACCTACTTCATCATCAAAGAGCAGACATGCAACGTTCATCGGCCGGCCGGGTGCCAGCCGATGAACGTCGATGCCGATTCCGGTGCGACGAGGGGGTGCCTGCGAAGTCAGGAAGCGAGGACCTCGTCGAGCAGGAC
>JBKPBV010000065.1:0-8138 GCA_046727055.1 Actinomycetota bacterium
GCCCAGCCCTTCCCACATTTCCTCCGCAACGTACGGCGCGACCAGGCTAAGCGCGAGGGTGACTATCTCGGCGGCCTCCCGTACAGCGGGGTCCGCAGGGCCCGCCGAACCATCTATCGCCTTGCGGGTGGCGTTGACCAGCTCCATGATCCGAGCGACGGCCACATTGAAGCGCTGCCCCGTGACGCACTGCTCGATGTCGGCCAATAACCGGTGGGTCTCCCTACGAAGCGCGTGATCACTGCCACTGGGATCGGTTCCGGGCACGCTCGTGACGTCGGCCGCCAGCCGGTAGGCGCGCTGCAGGAAGCGCAGCGAGCCACCCGGTGATACGTCGGCCCAATCGATGTCTTCCTCGGGAGGCCCAGCGAAGACCAAGGTCAGCCGTACCGCATCGACCCCAAATGCATCGATCTGGACGCCCAGGTCGACCCCATTGCCAAGCGTCTTGCTCATTGCCTTGCCTTGGTTGATCACCTGGCCCTGATTCAGCAACCGGCGCATCGGCTCCACGAAGTCGATCATGCCCATGTCATGCAGCACCTTAGTGAAGAAGCGCATGTACAACAGGTGCAGAATGGCATGCTCCACACCGCCGACATATTGGTCTACCGGCATCCACCGCCTGACGTCCGCCGGGTCGAAGGGACCCTCCTCGTAGCCCGGTGAGCAGTAGCGGAAGAAGTACCAGGACGAGTCCACGAACGTGTCCATCGTGTCGCTGTCCCGCCTCGCCGGTCCACCGCAGCGCGGACATGAGGTGTTGACCCAGTCGGTCGCGGCGGCCAGCGGCGAGACCCCTTTGGGAGCCAGGTCCGCGCCCCGCAGGACAGGCAGTGTCACCGGCAGCTGATCATCAGGCACGGGCACCTCCCCGCACCCCTCGCAATGGATGATCGGGATCGGGGCCCCCCAGTAGCGTTGTCGGCTGAGCAGCCAGTCCCGCAGCCGGTAGGTCACGGCGCCCTCGCCGACGCCTTCAGCCTCCAGCCTCGCGATGATCGCACGCACTCCCGCTGCCATGCCCTTCAGCCCGTTCAGCGGACCAGAGTTGATGTAAGTGCCCTCACCCGGCGTGGCGATGTCGGTCACGGCGGGATCGGCTTCTCCGGTATCGATTACCTGACGAACAGGGAGACCGAAAGCACGGGCGAAGTCCAAATCTCGTTGATCATGAGCCGGAACGGCCATGATCGCCCCGGTACCGTATTCGGCCAGCACATAGTCGGCAGTGTAGACGGGGATCTGCTCGCCATTCACTGGGTTCGTGGCATGCACGCCTAGGAAGACACCGGTCTTGGGACGTTCGGTGGACTGCCGTTCGATCTCGGTTTCGTGCTTGGTCTGCTCCAGATACTCCTCAAACGCCGCGCGCTGCTCGTCGGTTACCACCTCTGCGGCCAGCGGCGCATCCGGTGCGATCACGAAGAACGTGGCGCCATACAAGGTGTCCGGCCGGGTGGTGAATACCCGCACCGGTTCTTCCCGATTTTCGATCATGAAGTCGACGTACGAGCCCTCGGAGCGGCCGATCCAGTTGCGCTGCATGGTCAGCACCCGCTCCGGCCAGCCGCTCTCCAGGTCGGACATGTCGTCCAGGAGCCGCTCGGCATAGTCGGTGATCTTGAAGTACCACTGGGTGAGCCGCCGTTTGGTGACTACCGATCCGCAGCGCTCGCACAATCCAGCGACGACCTGCTCGTTGGCCAACACTGTCTGGTCATTTGGGCACCAGTTGACCCAGCTGGCCTTGCGGTAGGCCAGGCCCCGCTCGTAAAAGCGCAGGAACAGCCACTGAGTCCAGCGGTAATACTCCGGATCGGAGGTATGCAGCCGACGGCTCCAGTCGAAGCTGAGACCGTAGCGGCGGAACGAGTTGGCCTGAGTCCCGATGTTCGCGTAAGTCCACTCGGCCGGGTGCGCGTTGCGCTTGATGGCCGCATTCTCCGCATTCAGGCCGAAGGAGTCCCAGCCGATTGGGTGCAAAACGTCGTAGCCCTTCAGCCGCCAGTAACGAGCGATGACATCACCCATGACGAAGGCCTCCGCGTGGCCGATGTGCAGGTCGCCGGAGGGGTAGGGGAACATGTCCAACATGTATCGACGCTCGGCGGAGCCGTCGTCCCTGGGCACGAACGTCTTGTCGGCCTCCCAGAACGCCTGCCATCTCTCCTGGGCGGCACGGGCGTCGTAGCCGGTCCGCTCCCGAGTCGGGGTTTCAGCCCGCTCGGTAGCCCCGACCCGCTCCATCTGCTCGGTCATGATGTCGTCTCGTCTCCTTGGCTGTTCGCATCGCGTGTGCCCACGACCTGGACATGAAAAAAACCCCTCGCCGCCTTGGGCATGAGGGGTTGCCGCGCAGGGTTTCCTACGCGGCTACGTAAGGAGGGCAACGCGTTGCATAAGCTTCAGGGTAGCGCACGGGTGCTTGACAGCGACCTCGGTTTTGAATCGGCAGCGACGCTTCGGACTCATGGCGTCCTCTGGGTACCGCGCAATGAGCAAGACCCTTAGGCCGAGATCCTGCCTGACGTGAAGACGGCACGGTCAGCCGCTCGCCGGCCCGCATCCCAGCCACGACGATCGAGGTATCCGCCTCTGATCTTCCGGGTGAAGGGAAACAGCCGCTCGAACTCGGCCGTCACCGCGTCCTCCCGGCGCCTCAGCAGCGGCACCAGTTCATTGCCGTAGGACTTGGTGGCTGCCGAAGTCGCCTCCGTCAACCGTTCACCGATCCGTATGGCGTATGCCGTGAGGAAGGACCGACGGAAGGTAGCTGAACGATCGAATGACCCCGGCTGGGCTGCTCCAGCCTCGGTCATGGCACGAGTGGCCTGGATGAGCAGAGAAGTAAAGAGCATCTCGACTTGGTCGATATCGAGCGGGACCCCGACAACGGTCGCAATCGCCAGTCGGTCGAAGTAGATCACCTTGCATCGGTTTGCTCTGGCGACGGCATTCAAAAGGCTGGTCTTGGTGGTGGCATAGGGGCTCTGCAGGTGCACCCGCTTAGCGACCACCGTGATCGCCGCGTCGCCTGCAGCAGTCAAAAGCGCTTCATCAATCGCGTGCCGCGTCATCAGATCCTGCGCCTTTGCCGTGAAGCTCTCGGCCTCCGCTGGATGGTCAGTGGCCTCCGCCTTGGCCAGCAGCGCTCGAATCCGCTTGAGGACCTTGCCGCGCTCCGAGGCCGGGTCGAAGGGTGCCAGGTCGACCGCCTTCCCCCATTCCGACGGCGGTGGGGCTATCTGCTCCAGCCTGGGTAACTCGGAGATAAACCTGACTATGGTGATGATGTCCACCCAGGTTTCGACCAGCCCGAGCCCGGACCTGCACAACGCGGCAGCCAGTAGCCACGTGGTTCGCTGATCATTCCCCGCCGCCAGCTCTCCGGCCTCCTCGGCAACGACCCGCAATTGGTTGAGCCAATCCTGTGGAGCTCGGCGCATGGCGCGCACCGCCTCCGCCTGATCGGTGATCACGGATGCGATGAGCGGTGCCAGCCGCGGGCTTGACCTGTGTACGACATGAAGCACGTCCAGCGGCTGCCAGCCTTGCTCCCACAACGCTGCAATCACGTATCGAAGACGCGCCGTCACCAACTCATCCAGCTTGCGGAGACCCTCGGACTGGAGACTGATCAGCTCCTGCTCGACAAGGTGAGCAAGCGACTGCGCCGACGCCCGCGCGCCGAGAAGCCGGTTCAGGCTTCGCTCGGCCTGTTCACGACGTAGTTGCTCGACGCTGGGTGCTGCATCGCAACGGGTGAATGGGTCGGTGGTTCCGCCGCCAGAGAAGGGCGACCCAGCAGCACGGCTGCCCCCGGCAGCCGGTCCTCCGGAACGCTGATGACTGTACTTATGACTTTGCCGGCGCTTTGCGGGGCTGTGCTTGGTGACCCGGCGCTGACGATTGTTCTTCCCCATGGACCTGCATCCTGACAGTGCCCGCCGCCACTTCTGTCGTCCCGCGCCGTAGCCACCGCGTAAAACAGCACTTGATCTCAACGTACGAGCCGCCCGTCGGCGCACGACGCTACGTTGTCAGGCATGCACCAGCTCAGCCATGATCAACTCCGGCGACGTACGTTGCGCAGGCAGTTCCCGCCCGTTCCGGGGCGTGGCCCTGAGGCGGTTGTGGAGCTGTTCCGACGCCTCGGACCGATCCAGTCCCAGGTGCCGCGAGCACCGTTCCTGACCATCTCATCGCGGTTGCCTGGGGTCAGCTACGACACCGTGTGCGCACTGTTTGAGTCGCATCAGCTGGTCAAGACAAGCAACATCCGCGGCACCGTTCACACCAGCGCGGTTGAGCAGTTTGGGTGGCTGGACGCAGTGGCTCGCAGCACGCGAGCGACCCAGCTGCGAAATGTACTGTTGCGACAGATCACCCCGGAGCAGCTGGCCGCAGAGGTGGAAGCGTTTGCCGCCACGGACTGGCGACCGCGGGCGGAGATCGTGTCGCACGCGCGCACCTGGCTGGCTGAGCAGCAGAACAGGCAGGCCGATCAAGGGCCAGATGCTTTGTCGGACAGCTTGATTTGGGGCCACAGTGGGCTGCTGCGGCGCCCGCGCGACACCCGATGGGAGAAACGAACCGACATTTACCATCGGCGGGCGCGCAGCGTGCTGCCGGATTTGGCCGAGTTTGACTTCGCGGCGTCTCTGACAGAGCTCGTCCGCATCCACCTCGGCTCGTACGGACCGTCCCTCCGCGAAGACCTCTCGTTCTTCTTTGGTGCCGGTTTGAGTGCTGTGGACGACGCTCTGCGGCGTCTCGACGATGAGGTCGTCCACCTGCGTGGTCCAAATGATGAGGACTATCTCGACCTCACCGAACCTCCCCAAGGCGGCACACCCGATCCCGGGTTGCGTCTACTGCCTGAGTTCGACGGACTGCTGGTCGGGTACCACGGCCGGCATCGCACCCGCTTCCTGACCGAGCAGCAGCTGCCGCAAGTCTGGGCCAAGGTGAACGGGCTGTTTTCTCCAGTGGTGCTCCATGATGGACGGCTTGTGGCGAGCTGGAAGACGATCACCAAGGGCCGCCGCACCGACATCGAGGTCAACATGCTCGATCCACACCCCGTGCTAGCCGAGGATCTCTTTAGTGATGCGATCAAAGCCACGGAACAGGTCCTCGACCTGACGATCACAGACCTTCGGGTGTACCCGCCACTAGCCCGCTAGTGTGCCCTTCGACAAACTCAGGGCACAGAGGCGGGCAGGAGAAGTGAGGGCATATGACTTGGCTAGTCACGGGCGGCGCGGGATACATCGGCTCCCACATAGTGCGGGCGTTCGTCGCCGACGGCATAGCCGCTGTGGTCATTGATGATCTTTCCAGCGGGCATCGCAGCTTCGTCCGCGACGAGATTCCCTTCTACGAAGGCAGCATCCTGCAGCGCGAGCTCCTCGACGAGGTCTTCACAGAACATCCAGTCGCCGGTGTCGTCCATCTTGCTGGCTTCAAATACGCGGGCGTCTCAGTCAGCCAACCACTGCACACCTACACCCAAAATGTGACCGGCATGGTTACTTTGTTGGAGTCGATGGCTGCCCACAGCGTAACGAGGTTCGTGTTCTCCTCAAGCGCCGCCGTTTACGGCACACCCGCTGCCGATGTAGTCAGTGAACAAGACCCGACCAGGCCGGAGTCTCCGTACGGTGAGTCCAAGCTGGTCGGCGAATGGCTGCTTCGCGACCAGGCCCGCGCCACCGCGTCCGGCTCTGCCTCGCTGCGCTACACGTCGCTGCGGTACTTCAACGTCGTGGGTTCGGGGTTCGATGACCTGCGCGACACGAGTCCGCACAACCTCTTCCCGCTGATCTTCGAGCGCCTGGTCGCAGGGGAAGTCCCATATATCAACGGTGAAGATTACCCCACCCCGGACGGCACCCCCGTCCGTGACTATGTGCATGTCTCGGACCTAGCGCTGTCCCATGTCGTCGCGGCCGAGGCTCTTCAAGAAGGCCGGCCGCTGCAGCCCGTCTACAACCTCGGCAGCGGGAGCGGGCTCTCGGTACGCCAGATCATGGACGCTGTCGCCCGCGTTACCGGGATCGATTTCACCCCGGAGATTCGGCCCCGACGTGCCGGAGATCCGGCTCGGATCGTCGCGACCGGCGAGCTCGCCGAGCGCGACCTCAACTGGAAGATGCGCCACACGGTCGATGACATGGTTGCCTCCGCATGGGCTGCTCGGAAGGCCGTCGGGCAGGGTTGATCAACAAAGCCAACCGCTCCTTGTAAGAAAGCTCGACGACGCCCGCTCCCCTCCACGAAACATCGCCGTCACAT
This sequence comes from Actinomycetota bacterium, assembly GCA_046727055.1. Taxonomy (GTDB): domain Bacteria; phylum Actinomycetota; class Actinomycetes; order Propionibacteriales; family Propionibacteriaceae; genus Microlunatus. The sequence continues at coordinate 6,301 of JBKPBV010000065.1, forward strand.
TGGCCGGACAACTGTGACTCAGGCGTAACCGAACGCACGTTTGGTGCAACACGCGGCTAGCAGAGTTTTGCGTAACCTCGGGCGTCCCGGATCCAGCCGCCTGAGGCGTCCTGCCCATTTCCAGTCCCTGTCACCGAAAGAAGCAACATGACACCACTCGACATCGATTCGGGCAACACTGCCTGGATCTTGACTTCAAGCGCGCTGGTGTTGCTCATGACACCAGGTCTGGCGCTCTTCTATGGCGGCATGGTCCGCGCCAAGAGCGTCCTCAACATGATGATGATGAGCTTCGGGGCGCTGGCCCTGATCTCGGTCCTCTGGGTTCTCTACGGCTACTCGCTCGCCTTCGGTGACGACGTTGGCTACGGGCTGCTCGGCAATCCGGCCCAGTACCTGGGTCTCAGCGGTCTCATGGAGGACACCGGAGCAAGCCTGCCCCCAATGGCCTTCGTGGCCTTCCAGGCCGTGTTCGCGATCATCACCGTGGCCCTGATCTCCGGAGCGATCGCGGACCGCGCCAAGTTCTCAACCTGGTTGATCTTCGCCGGAATCTGGGCGACGTTGGTCTACTTCCCCATAGCCCACTGGGTGTTCGACTTCAGCCTTGACGCTCACGTCGGTGGCTGGGTGGCCAACACCCTGGAGGCGATCGACTTCGCAGGTGGCACTGCCGTTCACATCAACGCCGGTGTCGCCGGTCTCGCGCTCGCCATCATCCTTGGCAAGCGGCTCGGCTGGCGGCGCGATCCGATGCGTCCGCACAACCTCACCCTGGTCATGCTGGGCGCCGGGCTGCTGTGGTTCGGCTGGTTCGGCTTCAATGCCGGTTCCGCCGTTGCAGCGAGCAACTCCGCATCGGTGGTCTGGGTGAACACCATGGTGGCAACTGGTGCTGCATGCCTGGGCTGGCTGCTCACCGAGCGCATCCGCGACGGCCATCCCACCTCTCTTGGGGCCGCGTCCGGCATCGTCGCCGGCCTGGTTGCCATCACCCCGTCCTGCTCCTCGGTCTCGCCTATTGGCGCGATCGTCGTGGGTGCACTTTCTGGCGTGATCTGCGCGCTCGCCGTCGGCCTTAAGTACAAGCTCGGCTATGACGACTCGCTCGACGTGGTCGCAGTCCACCTGTTCGGTGGTCTATGGGGCACCCTGGCAGTCGGCCTGCTGGCCACCGCCGCGGCACCGGCAGGCGTTGACGGCCTGTTCTATGGCGGCGGCGTCGACCAGTTGTGGAGGCAGGCAGTCGGGGCCTTCGCCGTACTGTTCTACAGCGGGATCATGACGTTCCTCATCGGCCTGCTGCTACACAAGACCATCGGCTTCCGTGTCACGGAAGAGGAAGAGCGCGAGGGCGTCGACGAGTCCGAGCACGCTGAGACCGGCTACGATCTCGGCACGTTCGGTGGAGGGCGTGCGTTGTCATACGCCGGCTCGGCGCCAAGCCAGGTCGAGGCAGATTCCAAGAATGATCAGGAGGTGTCGGCATGAAGCTTGTAACAGCGATCATCAAGCCGCATATGTTGGACGAGGTCAAGACCGCACTCGAGTCGTTCGGCGTCGAGGGCATGACCGTCAGCGAGGCAAGCGGCTTTGGACGCCAGCGGGGCCACACCGAGGTCTACCGGGGAGCGGAGTACACCGTCGACCTGGTGCCCAAGGTGAGACTTGAGGTGCTCGTGGACGACAATGATGCCAAAGACATCATCGATGTCCTGGTGAAGAGCGCCCGGACCGGTCGCATCGGTGACGGCAAGGTCTGGTCGGTTCCTGTGGATGAGGTCGTCCGCGTGCGAACCGGGGAGCGCGGGCTGGACGCGCTCTGAAGCGTGATCTAA
>JBKPBV010000066.1:0-6840 GCA_046727055.1 Actinomycetota bacterium
GACCGAGTCGACTCGTTCCCAGCGGAGGTAGTGCTCGGTCTGAATCATGCTGGCGCCTCTCGACGGGATACGGATAGGTCAACGATCAGTGCGCGATGGTCGGACAGTGGCAACGCAGGGGCGCTGGTGGCCGTCACCTCGCCCAGCCAACCACGGATCAGGATGTGGTCGAGCTGGCGGTCGGGGTTCTCGACCGGGAACGTGAGGTGCCTGCCCAGCGGGCGGTAACCGGTGACCTGCGCCGGCCGGTCATCTGCCATGTTGAGATCGCCCATCAAGATCACCGGCTCTGGTAGCGGTGCCAGGTCCCGTCGAATCCGTCGTAGCTGGAGTCGTCCCCAGCCCGGCACATAGGAAAGGTGGGTATTGGCGACGACGAGTAATCCCGCCGGAGTGTGCATCCGTCCGATCACCGCAGCTCGCGGCTCCTCGTCGACGATGATCACCTTGCGGGGGGTGCGCAGATAGTGCGGGACACGCACCGGGATTCGGGGTAGCCGAAGAACTTGCCAGGACTCCGCGGGATAGCGCGACAGCAGAGCGATCCCGTACGACGCCACTCCCGGCAGGTCGTCCTCCGACGCCGCCATCCAGGCAGCACCAGGCGTGCCTGACAACGCGGCAGCGAATCGATGGGTGACAGCACCCATAGCCTCCGCTGCTACCGCGGTGAGGTCGGCCAAATGGGAGCGCGGCTGGTCCCGGTCGACTTCCTGCAGCGCCAAGATGTCAGCGTCCAAGGTGCGGATAGCATCGGCCAACCGACCAAGATCGACCACCCCGTCGTGAGTCGAGCGGCCGTGCAGGATGTTGAATGTCGCCAACCGCATGGGAAGAAGGTACTCACCATCGTCGAGCAATCAGCGCCGCTGCCCGCCACATCCGACGAGCCGCTGCTACGCATCGCACTCAAGCATTCGGCCTCCGCCTTGAAGGCCGACGGTGTCCCCTTCGCGCTTGGCGGCAGCTACGCCCTCTGGGTACATGGCGGGCCCGAGCCGAGTCACGATGTCGATCTTGTTGTGGCTGAACCCGATGTCGAGTTGGCCGCGAGCAGCCTGGCGGCTGCCGGGCTGCGGATCGAGCGGCCGCCGGAAGATTGGCTGTTCAAGGCCTACCATGACGACGATGGCCCGCAGGATTCTGCCGAAGAGCCAGCGCAGGTCGATGTACTGCACCGGCTTGCCGGCGTCCCGGTCACCCAGGCCCTGCTTGACACCACGCGTGATCACGAGGTGCTCGGTCTCCGCATGCCGGTCTTGCCACCGACTCCGATCGTGATCGCCAAGCTGCAGTCGTTGAGTGAGCATTATTGCGATCTTGCGCCAGTGCTGCTGGTAGTGCGTGCGGTACGTGAGCAACTCGACTGGGCCGAAATCCGTAAAGCGACGCGGGATCGGCCGTTCGCTGAAGCCTTCTTGTTCCTAGTCGAACGTCTCGGCATCACCACCCCCTTCTAAATCGGAGAGGGGGAGCTGTGGTCTCACAGTCCGGATTTACACCTTGCCCGGGGGGATCGCCCCTAGTCTGACCGCCGTGCTGAAGATCGCCCGCGAGCACGTGGACGACATGATCGCCCACGCCCGGGAAGATCATCCGGACGAGGCATGTGGCGTGATCGTTGGTCCGGAGGGCTCCGATGTGCCGACTCGTCTAGTCCGGATGATCAACGCCGATCGGTCGCCCACCTTCTTCCGCTTCGAGCCTGAGGAGCAGTTCGCCTTGTACAAACAGATGAGCGCTGCGGGTGAGGAGATCGTTGTTGTCTACCATTCCCACACGGCGACCGAGGCCTACCCGTCGCGTACCGACGTCTCACTCGCCAGCGAACCGCAGGCCCATTACGTGATCGTGTCGACCGCGGAGTCAGGCGCGTCAGATGGCCCGGTGAGCGTACGGTCCTTCCGGATTGTCGATAGTGCGGTGACGGAGGAGGAGATCGACGTCACGGAATAGGCCTGTTGGGCCAGTAGTTTGGCAGGAGGTAGCCAGGCATATTTCTGGCACTACAAGGCGCCCGACGCTCGCAGTGCGGAACAGGGGAGAGACTCGATGTCAGTAGAGGTGAGGATCCCGACGATCCTCCGCACGTTCACCGGTGGACAGAAGACGGTGCACGGAAACGGAGAGACCTTGCAAGAGGTGCTCGACGACATCGATGTTCGCAACCCTGGCCTGAAAGACCGAATTGTCGATGCGGAAACGCTGCGTCGTTTCGTGAATGTCTACGTCAACGACGAGGATGTCCGCTTCAGCGGTGGTCTCAAGGCCCCAACCGCGGACGGCGACATCGTGGTAGTCCTGCCCGCCGTCGCCGGCGGCTGATCGGCGTCGTTCATGGTCCGGTACGCCTCGCTCGCCGAGTCGGTCGGGCATACCCCGCTGGTAGGCCTGCCGCGGCTGTCACCCAGCGAGTCGGTTCGGCTCTGGGCGAAGCTGGAGGGTTACAACGCCACCGGTTCGATCAAGGATCGAGTGGTACTCCAAATGATCAAGGTCGCGGAAGCCGACGGGACACTCCGGGCCGGAGCAACCATTCTCGAACCCACCAGCGGCAATACCGGCATCGCGCTTGCCATGGCAGCCAAGCTGGGCGGCTACCGGCTGATCTGCGTCATGCCGGAGAACACCTCAGCCGAACGCAAGCAAATGCTTTCGATCTGGGGCGCGGAGATCGTCTCCACACCTGCCGCTGGGGGTTCGAACGAAGCAATCCGAGTCGCCAAGCAGCTCGCCGCAGAGCACCCCGACTGGGTGATGCTCTACCAGTACGGCAATCCAGCCAACGTTGAGGCGCACTACCTGACGACAGGCCCGGAAATTCTCGAAGATCTCCCTGAGGTGACGCATGTGGTCGCTGGGCTCGGTACCACAGGAACATTGATGGGAGTCGGACGCTTTTTCGCGGAGAAGAAACCCGATGTCAAGATCATCGCTGCCGAGCCGCGGTACGGCGAACTCGTCTACGGCTTACGCAACCTTGAGGAGGGGTTCGTCCCCGAGATCTACGACGCGTCTTATGTCACCTCCAGATTCTCCGTTCGATCCCGAGACGCGGTCCGTCGGGTGCGCGAGTTGTTGGAACGTGAGGGCATCTTCGCCGGGCTTTCCTCCGGAGCGATCGTGCACACGGCCCTAGCACACGCCGCCAAGGCCGTCGCCGTGGGAGAATCCGCTGAGATTGTGTTGATCATCGCCGACGGCGGTTGGAAATACCTCTCGACGGGCGCCTATACCGGCGACCTCGACGCCAGCGAGGACTTCTTGGACACCCAAGTCTGGGCGTAGTTTTTGGGGCTTGTCCGCTCGCTGGTAACGGCCGCTCGCGGACCAGCAGCCGGTTGGGATTGCGATGGCGCGCAGCGATCGCTTGTAGGCTGAGCGCTCGTGGCGGGTGACACGGAGGCTCCGATTGGCATCTTCGACTCTGGATTCGGGGGGCTTACCGTTGCCCGCGCGGTCATCGACCAGCTGCCGCACGAGGACATCATCTACCTGGGCGACACTGCGCGAGCGCCGTACGGTGAGCAGCCCATTGCCAACGTCCGCGAGTACGCGCTGGAATGCCTTGATCACTTAGCGGATCAGGGCGTCAAAATCCTGGTCATCGCCTGCAACTCGGGCAGCGCAGCGGTGCTACGCGACGCCCGGGAACGGTATCCCCTGCCCGTCGTCGAGGTGATCTTGCCTGCGGCACGCCGGGCGGTCGCGGCCACCCGGTCCGGTCGTGTCGGAGTGATCTGCACTGAAGCGACTGCCACATCACAGGCGTACGACGACGCATTCGCCGCGGCTCCGCAGATTGAATTGCACACTGCACCCTGCCCCCGCTTCGTGTCCTTCGTCGAGGCGGGGATCACCGGCGGCCCCGAGTTGTTGGATTGCGCGGAGGAGTACTTGAAACCCTTGCAGCAAGCCGATATCGACACGTTGATCTTGGGCTGCACACACTATCCGCTACTCACCGGTGTGATCTCGTATGTGCTGGGTGACAACGTCAGCCTGGTCTCTAGTGCCGAGGAGTGCGCCAAGGACGTGTACGCGGCACTCACCCGGCGCAACCTGACCCATGATCAGCCAAGGGAGGCCAGCTACCGGTTCTTGACTACGGGCAGCCCGGAGGCGTTCGAGGGCGTCGGGCATCGACTGATGGGCGATCTCGTTGTCGGTGTCGAGCAGTTCGTCTGATCGCCATGATGAAACTGACGATCGTCGGCTGCAGCGGCTCACTCTCCGGACCCGACTCGGCAGCCTCGAGCTATCTGGTGCAGGCGCCGTACCAGGATCGGACGTTCTCGCTGTTACTCGACCTCGGTCCCGGCGCGATGGGTGCGCTCTACCGCTACCTTGACCCGCGTGAGCTCGATGCCATCGCGCTGAGCCACTTGCATGCCGACCACTGTCTGGATCTGTGCGGCTACTACGTCGCCGCGCGCTACTCGCCGAGCGCGCCCTGGCCGCGGCGCCCGGTGTACGGTCCGACCAACACCGCGTTGCGGCTCACGCGAGCGTATGAGGTTCCCGATGGCGAGAGCCCGGGCAGGGAGCCCGGGCCATCCATCGCTGAGCACTTCGACTGGTTTACCTGGCAGCCCAGGCAGCAGATCGGGCCCTTCAACGTCCAGACCGTCCGCGCGGCGCATCCCGTGGAGGCGTACGCCATTCGAGTGCAGGAAAACATTCCCGGCGGCGGCGCCATGGTGTACTCCGGCGACACCGGCCCGTCTGAGGCCCTCGTGCAACTAGCGCACAGCGTCGACTTGCTCTTAGTGGAATCGGCTTTTCTGGACCAGCCGGACAATCCCGCTGACATGCATCTCTCCGGCGCCCAAGCCGCCGCCATCGGACAGGCTGCGGGTGTCGCTGCGATCGTGATCACCCACATCCCACCGTGGTATGAACCCGATCGAGTCTTGGCCGAGGCGACACCGCACTTCGATGGGCACATCTCGCTCGCGAAGCCTGGGGCTGTCTGGGACATCGGTGGTTAGGCTGAGCTCGTGACTTCTCGAGCCGATGGACGCAGCCATGATCAACTTCGGGAGGTCCGGTTCACCCGGGGATGGCTGACTCAGGCGGAGGGGTCGGTGCTCGTGGAGTTTGGGCAGACGCGGGTACTCGTCGCGGCCAGTGTGACTGAGGGAGTTCCGCGCTGGCGTAAGGGCTCGGGGCTCGGTTGGGTGACCAGCGAATATGCGATGCTGCCGAGGGCGACAAGCACCCGTACTGACCGTGAGTCGGTACGCGGCCGCATCGGCGGTCGGACACATGAGATCAGCCGGCTGATCGGTCGCAGCCTGCGCGCCATCATCGACTACAAGGCCCTCGGTGAGAACACCATTGTGCTGGATTGTGACGTACTGCAGGCCGATGGTGGCACCAGAACCGCCTCGATCACCGGCGCCTACGTTGCGCTCGCGGACGCGGTCAGCTGGCTCCGCGGCCGCGACTTGCTGACAGCTGAGCCGTTGATTGGCTCCGTTGCGGCTGTGTCTGTCGGCGTGGTCGACGGCATCCCGATGCTGGATCTCTCTTACACCGAGGACTCCGCGGCTGACACCGACATGAACGTCGCGATGACCGGTGATGGAGCCTTCATCGAGGTCCAGGGGACAGCTGAGGGCACTCCCTTTGATCGGAAGCTGCTTGATGAGCTCCTCGATCTCGGCGCCGCCGGGTGCGCACAGCTGACCGAGCTGCAGCGTGCCGCCCTTGCTTCGTGATGACGGCTTCCCATCGAGTGGTGCTGGCCACCAGGAACGTCGGGAAGCTCGCCGAACTGCGGCGCATTGTGTCAGCCGAAGCGCCGGAGATACAGATCCTGGGATTGGCCGAGGTCGCTGCTTATCCCGAGCCAGCAGAGACCGAACGCACCTTCGAGGGCAATGCCGTCCTCAAGGCTCGGGCCTGTGTCGCAGCCACCGGCCTGCCTGCCCTGGCCGACGATTCGGGACTTGCGGTTGACGTGCTCAACGAGATGCCCGGCGTACGGTCGGCGCGTTGGGCGGGACCCGGCGCCAGTGACGAGGAGAACAACGCACTGCTGCTACGCCAGCTGGAGGACGTCCCGCCAGCGGAACGGACTGCGCGATTCATCTGTGCTATGGCGCTGGTGCTCCCGGACGGTATTGAGCACATCCGTCTGGGGGAGATGCGCGGCCGGCTCGCTGTCGGTCTCGCCGGTCACAATGGGTTCGGCTACGATCCGCTGTTCGTGGCCAACGGGTACGCGATGACCAATGGCGAGCTTGAGCCATCCGTCAAAGATGCGATCAGCCATCGTGGGCGCGCCGTTCGTGCCATCTTGCCCGTGCTAGTAGCGGAACTGCACCGGCTGAAGCCTGTCGCTCCATCGGGCAGCTCTGCTGACCGTCGTTGAACAGGAGGGATGAGCTGTGAAGACCTATCTCGATCTACTCGACCACGTCCTCACACATGGCGCGGAGAAGAGCGACCGGACCGGCACAGGCACGCTGAGTACCTTCGGTTACCAAATGCGCTTTGACCTGCGTCAAGGTTTTCCGTTACTCACCACGAAGAAGCTCCACACCCGGTCGATCATCGCTGAGCTGTTGTGGTTCATCCGAGGCTCGACCAACATCAAATGGCTTCACGAGCAGGGCGTGACCATCTGGGACGAGTGGGCCGATGCGGACGGGGAGTTGGGGCCCATTTACGGCTACCAGTGGCGCAGCTGGCCGACGCCTGGCGGCGGTCATATCGACCAGCTCGCTGGCGTGATCAGCTCCATCAAGGACGTTCCCGATTCCCGCCGCCACATCGTCAGTGCGTGGAACGTCGCCGACCTGGTCGACATGGCGCTGCCTCCATGTCATGCGA
>JBKPBV010000067.1:0-6163 GCA_046727055.1 Actinomycetota bacterium
GGTACGGCTGAAAACTACGTTCACGTGGTTTTCAGGCGGTCTGCATAGGTTGCTACCTATGCAGACCGTCCGCAACCTGGGTTTACGTAGTTTCCGCGGCGAGTACGCGGCGACTAGGGAGGCGAATCTGGCAAGGTGACCCGCCTTAGGAGGCCGGTGGGATGTTCTGGCTCATGTGGAAGAGGTCCACGACGCTCAAGCGCGCAGACCCGCGCTCCACTTCTCTTCGATGCGGCCGTACTTCCAGATCGTCAGTGCGACTACCCATGCCAGCACGAATAGCGCGACGATCGCGTAACCCACGAAGTCCAGGTTGACATTCGCGATCGCGGCCAGCGGCCCGGAGGTGATGCCAGCTCTCTGGGTCAAGATCGAGATCAGCTCGACGCTTCCGATGATCAAGGCAACGGCTACTGAAATCGCGGTGATCGTGATGTTGTAGTAGATCTTGCGCACCGGCTTGGAGAAGGCCCAGCCGTACGCGAAGTTCATGAAGCAGCCGTCGATGGTATCCAGCAAACTCATACCGGCGGCGAACAAGATCGGCAAGGTCAAGATCGCATACCAAGGCAGGGCGAACGCAGCCGCACCACCAGCGAGCACGAGCAGTCCAACCTCGGTCGCGGTGTCGAAGCCCAGCCCGAACAGCACACCGATCGGGTACATCTGCCAAGGCCTGGTCACCGCCTTAGTGGCGCCTGGCAGGATCTTGTTGATCAAGCCGCGGCTGTTCAGCTGCTTCTCGAGCGTATCTCCGTCGTACACGCCTCGGCGCATCTGTCGGAACACTTTGATGATGCCGAGCAGCACCACCAGATTGATGATCCCGATCAAGAAGAGGAAGGTTCCGGAGACCGCCGTGCCGACCACACCGGTCATCTGCTGCAGCAGCGATGAGTCATTCTCCAGCTGACCCGCCAGCGCGCGTACCCCCACGGCAAGCAAGGTGACCAGTCCGAAGACGATCGTCGAGTGGCCCAGGGAAAACCAAAAGCCAACCGAGACCGGCCGCTTGCCATCGCCCATCAGTTTGCGGGTGGTGTTGTCAATCGCAGCGATGTGATCCGCGTCGAATGCGTGCCGCATGCCAAGCGTGTACGCCGTAAGGCCCAGTCCGACACCCAAGACCTGGGTGCTGCTGATCTGGTAGTGCTGCGGGGCCACGATTCCGACGAGCACACCCCAACCGAGTGCATGCAGCAGCAGGATGAAGCCCGCCATACCGGCGATGGACCGCCACTCCTCGCGGCTGAGCCTGCCGCGAACTCGGGCGGGCACACCTCGTACCGTCGCAATACGCGGTGCTAACAAGACTCGACCCCCTGCTTCCAATCCCTCGCCTGCCTCAGATGCGACAGTATCGCAAGTAGGCCAGATGCGATACTGTCGCACTTCTTTCGAGCTGCTCGCGCAATCGCGCGTGGGATCCGGCCACTTCGTCGTCGCTCGCAGAGGAAGAACGCCTCCGCTCGCTCCTCTTCAGCACAGCGGCGCGCGATTTTCCGACGCTCGCAGCTGGGGGAGAATCAAGAGGTGCAGGCTGGCAAGACGGGTTCGGGTGGATCAGTGTCCCCACCCCGGGTCCAGGCCGCGCTGAGCCAGCTCAGAGACCAGCACGAGCGGGTGACCAGAGCTCGGCAGGCCGTTATCGAGGTGCTAGACGGCACCGAGGAGCACCTGGCCGCCGATGAGATCGTCGCCCGTGCCGAGGTGTCGGCTCCGGGCGTTCATCGGGCCACGGTCTACCGCGCTCTCTCTACGCTCGGTGACCTCGGACTCGTGACACATACCCACGTCGGTGGTTCGGCCACGGTCTACCACCTCGCCGTGCCCACCCCAAGCAACCAGCCCACGTCGGCTCCGCATGCCCATCTGCAGTGCACCAACTGCCAGGCAGTCATCGACATCCCGGTGGACGTCCTGGACTCCTTGATCAGCCGGGTCGACCGCGAGGTTGGCTTCCAGGTCGAGCCGCTTCATACTGCTCTGCTGGGCCTCTGTGCCAACTGCCGGCGGAGCTGAATGGCACTCAGAGTGCCATTCAATTCGGTCGCTTGTGACCACTTTCCGCAAGAGGCGAGCCAGCAGGCGGTGGGGTAGACGACGACGACGTAGTCGGTGCGGCAGCAAGTGGTGGGGTAGGGGCCGGTTGGGTCGAACCGGTTCGTTGCGCCCGCTCCGCCAGCACCTCCAGGCTGGTTGCGCCCGGCAGCTGGATGGTGAACTCCGCCCCACCCTGAGCTGAGCGACCAGCCCGGATCCAGCCGCCGTGCTGAGTGATCGTTTGCGCGACGATCGAGAGGCCGAGTCCGGTCCCCGACGTCTGCCGTGCGCTGTCGCCACGGTAGAAGCGGTCGAAGATGAACGGCATGTCGGCTTCGGAGATGCCCGGACCTTGGTCGGCCACCCGGAGCCGGTCACCTTCCAGCTGTACCCGGATGGTCCCGCCTGGCGGACTCCACTTGACGGCGTTGTCAAGCAGGTTGGTGACCGCCCGTTCCAGCATGTCGGAATCACCCTCGACATAAAACGGGTTGAGCTCGACGTCGAAGACCAACCCCTTTGCCCGCCGCCGCACCCGATCGAGTGCAGCATTGACGACATTGCGGAAGTCCAGCGCCTCTGGCGAGGCGGCTGTTTCGTCCCGGGCGAGCTGCACAAGATCACCAATCAGCTCGGTGAACTCGACCAGCTGAGCCTTGACATCGGCCAGGATGTCGATTCGATCTTGCTGTCTCAATATGCCGCTCTCCGCATCTGCGGCAAGCAGCTCGATATTGGTCCGCAGGCTGGTCAGCGGCGTGCGTAGCTCGTGGCCAGCGTCGGCGATCAGCTGTGCTTGCCGCTCCCGGGACGAAGCCAGCGAACCTAACATCTCGTTGAACGACTCGGCGAGCACCGCGATGTCCCCAGTTGCATTGATCGTGATCGGCGTCAGCTCCTTGGTTACGGTGACGTGTTCCACGGCAGCGGACAACTCGCGTACCGGACGCAGGCTGGAGCGGGCTACGTACGCGCCGACCACCGCGGCAACGATCACGCCGGCGACCCCGAAGATGATCAGCACCAGCCACAGCGAGCTGAGGATGTCGTTGGTCGGCTGCAGCGGCCGGCCGAGAACGAGAGCGTAGTTCCCGAGGTCGGTGATCGGTACCGCGACAATGCGGTACTCCTCTCCACTTGTGCTCACTCCGGAACGCGCCGAGTAGCCACTCTGCACCCGAGCAACCGCGAGTTCCTCGGCGCCCAGCACCAGATGATCACGCTCGTCAGGCACGTTGAAGATCTCGCCATCCGTTCGGATGGCAGCCACGCTGACATTCCCGGCCCGCAGTGCACTTTCGGTCAGACCGCCGAGAATCCGAATGTCCTGGGCGATCGGCACCGCCGCAAGCGAGGTCGCAGTCTGGACCAGCTCAGCATCCAGCGCGCGATACAACGAGATCCGCAGCGTCACGTAGCCCGCGACACTCGTCACGGCGACGGCCAGGGCCACCGCGACCGTCGTCAGGTACGCGACGCGACGCTGCAGCGGAAAGGCTCGCAGCCAGGCCCTTAGCCGGCGCACCATGCTCTCACCGCCGCCGGGCGCGGGCCGATCATGGTGGTGACTCGCGCAGCACGTAACCAACCCCGCGTACGGTGTGGATCAGCCGCGGGTCCTCAGCCGCCTCGGTCTTACGGCGCAGGTAGCCGATGTAGACCTCCAAGGAATTGGCTGTCGTCGGGAAGTCGAACCCCCACACCTCGTTCAGCAACCAGCTGCGCTCCAGCACTCGACGCGGGTGACGCATGAAGGCCTCGAGCAGCGCGAACTCGGTCCGGGTCAGGTTGATCGAGCGGCTGCCGCGCAATACCTCGCGGGTCTGGGTGTTGAGCACCAGGTCGCTGAACGAAAGGCTCTGGGCGGAAGGATCGTTGGAGTCGGCCACCGTACCGGCGCGCCGCACCAGGGCCCGCAGCCGGGCCAGCAGCTCGTCCAGCGCGAAAGGTTTGGCCATGTAATCGTCGCCGCCCGCGTCGAGGCCGTCCACCCGGTCGCCAACTGCATCGCGTGCAGTGAGCACCAGAATCGGCACATCGTTGCCGGCAGCCCGCAGCATCCGGGTGGCCTCCAGGCCGTCAAGCCGCGGCATCATCACGTCCATGATCACTGCGTCCGGCCGGGTGGCAGCCAGCCGGGCCAACGCCTGAACTCCGTCTTCGGCGGCGCTCACCTCGTAGCCGTTGTACTCCAGGGACCGCTTCAAGGAGTCGCGTACGGCTTGATCATCGTCGACCACCAGGATGTGCATGCTCCCAGCGTGCCAGACGTAACCAGTTGCTGGCGTGGCCTACACCGTGCGGTGCGCGGCCAGGGCGTTCAGCACCTTCGGCCGTGGATTCTCCTCTGCCGTTCCGCGTACGGCGGCGCGGCAGGCTGAGACGATGACAGCCGGATTGAGCAGCATGGCGGGCGACGCCATGAGGTGATATACGCGGGCAAAAGCCAGGTAGGCGGCGCGATCACCATGCGCAGTGAGCCGCGCCAGGTGAGCGGTCCAAACACCGACCAGCCGCTGCACCCGGGTCTGGGTGCCGGAGCTGCTCGGCTGCCGCATATCCTCAGTAGTCGCGAACGACCAAGGCAGATCGGCTGTCGCGCCGATCCGGCGTTGCAGTCGCCTGGTCTCCAGCGATCCGCGACCGGCTGACGTGCGGTCGTGCTGCAGGGCGTCTCGTATCAGCAGAGCTTGACAGGCAGCCACGGTGATGCCCTGCCCATAAACCGGATTGAACGCGCAGTACGCATCGCCGACCGCCAGCAGCCCAGACGGCCAGGCGCGAGAGTTCCCGTAACGATTGCGTCGGTTGCCCGTTTGGCGGTGGATGGCGATATCGCTGACCGGCTCCAGCTGTTGTGCAAGATCAAAGATGGCGGGATCGGGCAACGTCGCCAAGAACTCGTTGAATTCAGCCACCTCGCGCGACGGCCGCCGGTCGCCATAACCGGCTGCAACAACGAGCCACTGATCATCCTCGACCGGTATGGCGAGTGCGCCGCGCCCGGTCTGCGGCGTGGCGGCGATCACAATGGCACTCTCGATCGGCGGCTCGCCGACGGCGCGATAAGTCCGGCAGGCGTAACCCAAATGAGCATCAACTATCAACGGCTCGCTCACCGGAACCCGCAGCTGGTCCAACCAGTGCGGAAGGCGGGATCCCCGCCCGGAGGCGTCAATCACCAGATCGGCCTCAACGCTGGTGGCGTCCGCACACACCACCTGCCACCGTCGCCCGCCCCGCTGCAGCTCGGTGACGCGTACGCCCTCATGCACCGTGACGCCGTCCAGGCCGCGCACCCGCTCGCGCACGAGATACTCCAGCAGTGGCCGGGTCGCCGAGACCGTCTGGTACGCCGGGATCCAGGTAGGCAGCCAGCCGTACTCACCCAGCCACGCGATGGTGCCAGTGTCGAAAGGGACAGCGCCGTGGCGCAGTAGATCCTCGCGGATCCCCGGGACCAGCTCCTCAGCGGCCAGGAGCCCGCGATTTAGCAAGACATGCGGCTGACGGCTCTGCGGGACACCCTTCCGGGCCGTCGGACCATCCGGGAGCAGATCGCGTTCGATGATCATGGTCCGCGCACCAGCAGCGGAGGCGGCAGCAGCCGCGAGAAGGCCTGACAGGCTGGCACCGATGATCACCACGTCGCGCTGGGGGTACCGCGGCCGGACGGTCTCCATGACCATTCGGGAAGAGTACGCGCAACGACGCGGCAACGAGTGGTTTCATCGCGACTGCGAATGGGGAATCCTGATTCCGTGGGCATCCCCCGGGCCCAACCTCCTGACCAGGACCGGCCGGTGGCCAGCCATGCCTGGCTTTGGGCTGTCGCCGTGGCCCTGATCGCCTTGATGTTCCGTTTGGCCCCCGTGCTCCGCGGCGGCGGGCTGTCCGGTGTGGGGGACTACGACGATGGGGTGTACTACTCGGCCGCCACCGGGCTTGTCCACGGCCTCCTTCCCTACCAGGACTTCCTGCTGCTGCATCCGCCCGGGATGACGCTGCTCCTGGCGCCCTTCGCCGCCACGGCGCAGCTGATCGGCGACTCGAACGGTTTCGCTCTCGCACGCCTGGCGTGGATGCTGCTGGGAGCGGCGAACGCGATGCTGATCTGGAA
>JBKPBV010000068.1:0-8261 GCA_046727055.1 Actinomycetota bacterium
GTCCCACCAAGGCTGGTACTTCTTCCCGATCCTTATGCAGGGAGGCCTCTCGCTCCGCTCAGAGGGGATCCGCCGCGTCGTGAAGCGCGGCCCGGTCGAGCGCCGATGGATTGAGCTGACCATGCTGACGGTCCGCCTTGGCGGCTTAGTCGCTCTGTGTTCCTCGTGTTGTCGCCAGGCAAGGCCGCGGCCTTCCTTGCTGTTGAGCTTGCTGTCTTCGGCTTCTACCTAGGCTCGGCGTTTGCGCCGAACCATGTCGGCATGCCGCTGGTTTCGCCTGTTGAAGTTGGACTTCCTGCGCCGCCAGGTCCTGATGAGTCGCAACGTGCGCGGCGGATGCTTCATGTCGATGCTCATGGGCGGCCTCAACTACCAGATATCGAACACCACCTATTTCCTTCGATGGCCCGCCCCGATCTCCCCAAGGTGCAACCGCTCGTCGCTGCCTACTGCGCGGCCGAAGGCGTGCCCTATACCCAGATGACACTGTGGCAGTCCTACCGTGTGATCATCCGCTACCTCAACACCATCGGACTGCGGGGCAGGGACCCCTTCCTTTGCCCACTCGTCGCGCGCGCGTTGTGACCGTGGCAGCGCCGTGCGCTCGTTCATCCGACCGTGGTAAGGGCATGGGAGACGCAGTCAATAACCATTTTTGAGTTGGGCTCTACGTGCATGACTTCGCCATCGATCTGGACGGGAGTGGCCTTCGTTGTAGCGAAGTCGTAGTGACTGATCTTCGGTTGCTTTCCTAGTCCTACGGTCGCCGCGCGAAGGACCATGAACGCGATCCGCCATCGTCCGCGGTGAGGACAGGACACGACTTCGAAAAGTCCGTCATCTGGTCGTCCTGAGTTACTGATGCGTCCGTACTTCGCCATCCGGGCAACGTTGGCGAAGACGAGACTGTCGTACAGTTCTCGCTCCCCTCCGGCGGGGACTATCTCGACGGGTTCTAGCCGGTTGAAGGTTCGCATGACCGAGATCAACTCCATGACGATTCCCTTCTTGTCCTTCTTGAGGCCGATGGCCATGAGCGGGGTCAGTCCGAAGCCGATGTAGGAGTGGGCGTACCGGCTCCACAGAGCATCATTGGTTCGGACGGTCAATCGCAGTAGATCCAAGTGTCGTGCCCGCCCATCGACGATGGCCGCGACTAGTGGCATCCGTCGGGTGCTGCGGCGGTGGTCATTGGCGTTCCCCCCGGCCGTCACCGCCGACACAGCGCTAGTGCCCTTGACGTCCATGATGCCGTTCACGACCTCGTTGTAGACGCCGTCGCCACTCACGGCAATGATCAGAGGTCGCCCAGTTGCTGCCGCAGTGGCGGCCAGCTCGCGTGCGTGGCTTGGGTAACGAGTCGGTTGCAAGGTGACAGACATGTCAGGCATCCGGCGACAAAGATCATCCCGCACGCTCTCGGCCAGAGTGAGCGGGACATGAGAATCCGCCGGGTTGTAGACGAGAACAATCCGATCGAAGAGCTTCTGGTGAAAGGCAACCACGCAACATGATCCGATCTCGACCGACGCGTCCTTAATAGACCTGCTCACAACCTATCGACCCGGTTCGAGCGCCAGGAGTCGAGACGACCCTGTTCCTAGCCGCTCAGGGGCACGTCCTGCAGCACAGGCGTCGACCCCCTTTCCCGGCAACTCGGGTCATCCACCTGCGGCGACGGTGACGGCCGCCGCTCGTCAAGCCTCTCCAGCGACCCCGCGAGGGGTTAGCTCAACCGCCATTCTCACGAGCGCTGGCCAGCCCCCCGTACCGGCCGGCCAGTCGCCAGTACGCGCCGGGGGCGCAGGCGCGCAGGGCGATGGGGAGTCGCAGCCACCCGGGCACGACGACCTCCGCGCGGTCACGACTCACACCTTTGATGAGGGCCGCGGCGACTCGATCGGGCGAGACCGGTCGGGGAAAGCGACGGTCATAGGGCACGCCACGCCGGTCGAAGAATCCTGTGTCTACCACAGCGGGATTGAGAATGGTGACACCGATCGCGGCGCCGTCCAGCTCAACGCGCAAGCTGTCGCCGAAGACCATTAAGGCGCTCTTCGATGCAGCGTACGCGGCCTCGAAGGGCACGCCCAGGACCCCAGCGATCGACCCGATGAGCGCCAGGCGTCGCTGACCTGGCGGGTCGGCCAGCATCGGCACAAGGTCGCGAATCACCCGGATGGGCGCCACTGTGTTGATCAGAAACAGCCGGTCCAGGTCCGCGTCGGTGTGCGCCGCCAGCGCGGCGCGCTGCCCAACGCCGGCACACACAACGACCAGATTCCAACCGCCGGGCGCCTTCGGAATCTGACCATCGGGCCAATCACCTGCCTGCAGATCGAACGCGACCGTATCAACGCCCAAGCTGTTGCTGAGCTCGGTCAGCCGCCGGTCGTCGCGGCCAGTGGCGACGACCTCGCTACCGGCCCGGACCAGCGCGGCGGTCACGGCTCGACCGATTCCTCCAGTGGCACCGACGACCAGCGCCTGGGCGCCATTGAGTAGCATCAGGCGGCTCGGGTCGACGCTGGGTTGGAGACACCGGCCTGGGCCGCACGCTGTTGGAGGTAGCCGGCGGTGCCGAAACGCCCCGCTGCCCCAAGCGCCAGCACGACGGCTGTAGCGACCGGCCCGGCAGTCACCTCGGGTCCTCCTGCGGCGCGTCAGAGTATGTCGTCGAGGTCGGGCCCTCTCCTCGGGCGACGGCGTTCCAGGCCTCGTCGAGCGCTTGCCGCACGCGTCCAGGCCCTAGGTTCAGCGAGGCGTCGAGCTGCAACCCGACGCAGGCAGTCGGGCCGAAGGTGAGCAGTCCGGCGGTGAGAGGGATGGTCGGGGCCAGCGGGAGGATCGGGTAGACGGCGTGGACGGAGGCGCCGGCCAGCCGACGCGGCTGGCGTGGGCCGGGAAGGTAGGTGAGGATGGCGTGGAAGAACCGGCGGTGGTAGATGCGGCGCGCGACAGCAGCGTGCAGCCGGGGCGGCAGCCGGCCGGCAGCACACATCACTGCGTACGCGGCCTGTGGTTCGCCGCGGCGAGCGCTCCGACGAGTTGCGGCGATGATCTTGTCGAGGCGAGATCGCAACGTCATCGGTTCCAAGGGTAGGTCGACGGCGATGGCTCCGGTCTTGTTGCCGAGGAGCCGGTCCCCGCGTCGACGGACCGTCGTTGGCACCATGACCCGTAACGGCACGTCTGTGTCCACCAGTCCAGCCGGTACGAGGAGGCGGCTCAGTGCTTCCGCCATCAGTCCAAGCGCCAGTTCGTGGGGACGTATCCGTAAGCGGCGCCCGGCCGACAGGAAGTCACTGCGTGGCGCATCCCAGGTAACCAACACGCGGTGCTGGCTGACTGGGCCGTCGGTGAACGGCTGACGACGGGCCGGCGCGTGGCTGGCAAGACTGGCGAGTCCGGAGACCATCCGGGCCCAGCTCCGCAGCCGAGTGGCAAACGGTTCCCAATCCATTGCCTGCGTCGGCTTTGCGATCGCAGGCGCGCTCGACGCGAAACCTGCAGCGGTGTTGCCGCCGAACGCCCGGTCAAGGATGGGCAGCGCGGCGAGCCCGTCGGCCACGCTGTGGTGCAACTTGATTTCGACCAGACTGCGACCGGTCACAGGATCCTGTATGAGCCCGGCACACCAGGCGGGGCCATCGTTGGGCAGCGGCTCGGACAAGAACGCAGTGACGGCCGCGAGAAGTCGCTGGTGCGGTGCCTGGCCGGAAATGGGCGGTTGCGGTAGATCCCTTACCTGCCGATCGAGGCTGGCCTCTGGGTACAGGCGCCATGCTGGCCGTGTGGTCCGAACGAGTCCGCGGTGCATGGCCGGCAGATCCCGAAAGCCTCGGATGATCTCCGTCCTGATCTCGGACAGTCGAGGCATGGTGCCGTCCGGTCGGCGGCCGAGTTCAACCACGACACCCAGTTCCTGCCGCACCTCGCAGCTGTCCAGGTAGGCGAAGAACGCGTCGTTGGGCGCCATCGGGGTATTGCCGGATGGCAGGTTGGCGAGCTGCGCTAAACCGTCGGGGCACCCTTCGAGAGGCTCAGGGGGCATTTTTCTCCTGGAGGGTGTCGACACGCGTGAACTGACTTCCCGGCGAGGGCTCTGCAATTTCCCGCTCCAGCGCTGCCGCTGTCGCATTATGACCGGCACCCATGTCTGCCGGGACAACGAGCACTCGCCGGGGCCGGGCATTAACCGCCTCAGGCCTGTCAGGAAGCTTTTCGATCTGTTGTCGGCGCATCCCGGCGAGCACTGGGCTAGTCACGGCTCAGCTGCCGGGCTTGGCGTGAGGGATGTCAGCTGCGGGCGGCACGTATTGTCTCTCGGAGTGATCCCATGGTGGCGAGGACCGCCGACGGTTCGTACCCGCAGTGCGCCATGCAGTTAGAACACCGAGGGTCGCGACCGCGGCCGTAGGCTTCCCAGTCGGTTTCGGCGATGAGCTCGGCATAGCTGGCGGCATAGCCGTCGGCCATCAGGTAGCACGGTTTCTGCCAGCCGAACAGCGAGTAGCTCGGAATTCCCCACGCCGTGCATCCGAAGTCGGTCTTGCCCTCGAGGAAGTCGAGGAACAGTGGCGTGTGGTTGAGCCGCCACCGTTTCCGGTTATCCCCGGTGAATACCTTCTTAAACAATTCCCGGGTCTCGGTGACCCCCAGGAAGTGATCTTGGTCAGGCGCCTTAGCGTACGCGTACGCGGGGGAGATCATCATCTGATCGACTTCCAGGTCGTCGTTGAGGAAGTTCAGGACATCGATGACTGTCTGTGGAGTGTCAGTGTTGAACACGGTGGTGTTGGTGGTGACGCGGAAATCGCGCTCCTTGAGCCAGCGGACCGCGGCAACGGCTTCGTCGAATACACCCGCCTGCTGTACCGACGCGTCATGACGTTCCCGCAGGCCGTCCAGATGGATCGTGAAGGCGAACCGTGATGACGGAACGAAGTTGAAGCGGTCCCACCACTTACGCACCAGCAGCGCGTTGGTGCACAAGAAGACGTACTTCTTATGGGCTACCAGCTCGTTGGCGATGACATCGACCTGCGGGTGCATCAAGGGTTCGCCGCCGGCGATTGAGACCATCGGCGCGCCACACTCCTCGACGGCCCGGATGGCGTCTTCGACCGGCATTCGGCGGCGCAGCTGATCGGCTGGGTGCTGGATCTTGCCGCAACCGGCGCAGGCAAGGTTGCAGGCGAACAGCGGCTCGAGTTCAACCAGCAAGGGGAACTTGTCGTTGCCGCGGAGCTTTTGCCGCAGCAGATAACGCGCCACTGTCAAGCTTTGGCGAAGCGGCATGCTCATCGTGGTCGGATCTCCTTCGGTAGCGTGAACGTCGTGGTCTCCTCGGTGATGTTGCGGTGCTCCAGGTGCACCCGGCCGAGTCCGGCCAGGGAGGCCACGATGTCGTCGATGAGTGAGGTGGGAGCGGACGCGCCAGCGGTAATGGCCAGGGTTTGTACGCCAGCAAGCCAACCCAGGTCGATGTCGAAGACGTCGTCGATCAGGTGGGCGTGGGTGCCGGACCGCTCAGCCAGCTCGGCAAGCCGTTGAGAGTTCGAGGAGTTGGCCGAGCCGACCACCAGGCAGAGGTCGGCTTGTGTTGCGACGGCTCGGAGCGCCAACTGCCGATTGGTGGTGGCGTAGCAGATATCGTCCGACGCCGGGCCGCGCAGGGCCGGAAACCTGCTGCGCAGTACGGCGACGATGCCGTCGACCTCGTCGGCCGCCAATGTGGTCTGGACCAGATAAGACACTCGTTCGGGGTCCGCGACCTGCACCCGCTCTGCATCTGCGACAGTCTCCACCAAGACGGTGCGGTCGGGGCGTTCACCGATAGTGCCCACCGTTTCGTCATGTCCGCGGTGGCCAATGAACAAAATCGTGTGGCCGTCGTCGGCGAAGCGGCGCGCCTCGACGTGCACCTTGCTGACCAGCGGGCAGGTGGCGTCGATCACCTGCAGCTGGCGCTGCGCGGCCTCCACTCGTACGGATGGCGCAACGCCGTGTGCGGAGAAGACCACTGTGGACCCGTTTGGCACGTCGCAGAGCTCATCGACGAAGACGGCTCCGGCCTGGCGTAGCTCGGTGACCACATGGCGGTTGTGGACGATCTCCTTGCGTACGTAGATCGGGGCGTCGCGCTGCAGCAGGGCCTGGTTGACGATGTCGATGGCGCGTACCACGCCCGCACAGAACGAGCGCGGTCCGGGCAATAGGATGTGTCGCTCGCCAACCGCCGTGTACCGCGCCTCGAGGGCAGGTCCGAGCATCGATAGCCGGGAGAGGGCCTGCTGGAGTCGACCCAGGGTGGCAGGGCGCCACAGCGGCACGCCGGCGGGGTCGGCGACGATCCGCACCACCCCCAGCGCGGCGCCCGGTGCCTGGCGGGCCAGCCAACTCGACTCCATGTCCACGGCGAGTGCGCCCGCGGCAGCCAGCCGGTTCCGCTCATGCTCGGCAACAATGTGGTCGGTGCTCAGGACGGGTCCGATCTGCACAGGCAGCCCGGCGCGTCGCAGTTGCGCTGCCAGCATTGGGGCGCTGGCACAGGGCCGACTCCCGTCCGGACCGCGTACCTCACTAGCCACGACGACATCGCCGGGCTGGAGCGACGGTGTCAGTCCGCCGGCCACTCCGGCAACCAGCAGCCCATCGAGAGGGCCGCCGTCCAGTGCCTGAGACGAGCGCCGCGCACCCATGCCCGTGACCTGCAGGGCAAGCCCGGCTAGGCCGCGGCGCAGATGCCTGGCCTCGAGGAGTGTGGGCGTGCATAGGGCTACGGCGGTCACGGCACGCCCCAATGGAGGTAACGGCCTAACGCGCTGATCGGGAACACCAGCCGGTAGAGGTGGTAATTGATATAGAAGTCCCCGGGGAATCCGGTGCCGGTGAAGAACGGTTCGTCCCAGCCGCCATCCTCGGTTTGTCGGCCGATCAGCCAGCGAATCCCCTTAGAGACCGCGCGACTGTCTTGTGGTTCGGCGGCCAGCAGGGCCAGCAGCGCCCAGCTGGTTTGGGAAGGCGTGGAGTTGCCACGGCCCCGCCAGCCGGGGTCGGTGTAGCTGCGCAGGTCTTCACCCCAGCCGCCGTCATTGTTTTGGTGGGCGACCAACCACGCAACGGCACGGCGTATGGGTTCGCTGTCGGCCGGTACGCCGGCGGCGAGGAGGGCGGGTACCACCGCGCCTGTGCCATATACGTAGTTGGCACCCCACCGCCCGTACCATGACCCGTCAGGTTCTTGGGCGTCGAGCAACCAGCGCACTCCGGACTTGATGGCCCGTCCGTCGGTGCTTCCAGTGGCGAACATCTCGAGCACATGTCCGGTGACGTCAGCGCTGGGCGGGTCGATGACGGCACCGAAGTCGCAGAAGGGCAGCTGGTACAGCAGGTCACGGGTGTTGTCGGCGTCAAAGGCCGCCCAACCCCCATCTCGGGATTGCATGCCCGCCACCCAGCGACGGCCACGATCGGCCGCCGCCCGTCGCTCGGGTTTAGGTCGCACGCGGTCCAGTGCAAGCACCACCTCGGCGGTGTCGTCGATGTCGGGGTAGTTGTCGTTGTCGAACTCAAACGCCCAGCCGCCGGGAGCGATATCGCGCCGTATGGCCCAGTCGCCGCGGGTCCGGATCTCCTCTCCAACAAGCCAGTCGGCTGCCCGCTCCACGGCGGGGTGGTCCGCTGGCAGTCTGGCGTCGCGGAGCGCGATGACGGCTAGGGCAGTGTCCCAGACGGGAGACTGGCAGGCTTCGATGCGGCGGATCGGGCCCGTCGCGGTCTGATCGAGAACGGTGAACCGATCCCAGCCGGCAACTCCACGGGCGATGACGGGATGATCGACGGGATAGCCATAGGCGTGCAACGCCATCAGCGAGTAGACCCACGGCGGTTGGATGCCACCCCAGGAGCCGTCGGCCTCCTGGCGCTCGACGATCCAGCTCGCCATCCGCCGCAGGGCGAGTTCGCGTACCCGCCGCAGGGGGTGGCGATGATAGCGGTGCAGGAACGCGTCCAAGGCGGCAAAGGCCGCTGCCCAGCCGCGGGGCCGGGTCCGGCTGAGGGCTCGGCCGGCCCGAAGCTCGTCGAGCGTGAATCCGAGTTCGCGGCGTGGGCGTAGGGTGCACAAGATCGTCAGCGGAGCGATGGTTTGCCGCGCCCAGCAGGCGAAGTCGTACAAGCTCAGCGGGGCGCGCGCGGTCAGCAGGATCTGCTCCGGTGGCATGACGGGGACGTCATCCCAGGAGTATTGACCGAAC
>JBKPBV010000069.1:0-5564 GCA_046727055.1 Actinomycetota bacterium
GTACTGCGGCAAGTTGAGTACGAAACTCGGATCTTTGCGCCAGGCCGCGAACAGCCCATCCTCGAAGCCGGTCTTGGTCACCCGTTTGAGGTAGACCGCTGGAATGATCTGGTCAGTGTCGACATTGCTACGTCGCAGCGGAACCGCGGTGCCGGTATGGGTTGTGAACGCATCCATGATCATCGTGTCCCGGATAGGTCGATCGGTGAACTGAGCCTGCCCGTCACCGCGGTCGCGGCTGCT
Organism: Actinomycetota bacterium; assembly: GCA_046727055.1. GTDB lineage: Bacteria > Actinomycetota > Actinomycetes > Propionibacteriales > Propionibacteriaceae > Microlunatus. Next base: position 244 of record JBKPBV010000069.1, read on the forward strand.
ACTAGAGGCGAGACCAGATGGGTCCGGCCACCCTTGCCCTGCCGGCCCTCGAAGTTGCGATTCGAGGTGGACGCAGCGCGCTCACCCGGAGCAAGTTGATCAGGGTTCATTCCCAGGCACATGGAGCAGCCCGCGGCCCGCCATTCGGCGCCGGCCTCCTTGAAGATCACGTCGAGACCCTCCGACTCGGCCTGCAGCCGAACCCGCGCGGACCCGGGAACCACAAGCATCCGTACATGATCGGCGACGTGGTATCCCTTGATCACCCCAGCAGCGGCGCGCAGGTCTTCGATTCGCCCGTTTGTACAAGAGCCGAGAAAGACAGTGTCGACACGAATATCGCGCATTCTCTGGCCAGGCTGCAGCGCCATGTACTCCAGGGCCTTCATCGCGGCCGTCCGGTCCGCCTCCTCCGCGAAGATCTCCGGATCAGGCACCGCGGCACCCAGCGGAACGCCCTGACCAGGATTGGTTCCCCAGGTGACGTACGGTGTCAGTTGCCGTGCATCAAGATCAACTTCTGCGTCGAAGATGGCATCCGGGTCAGTGTGAAGGGTCTTCCAGTACGCCAGGGCGGCGTCCCAGTCCGCACCTTCCGGAGCGTGCGGCCGACCCTTGAGATAGGCGAACGTGGTCTCGTCTGGTGCGATCATCCCGGCCTTGGCGCCCCATTCGATGCTCATGTTGCAGATCGTCATGCGAGCTTCCATGCTGAGCGCTTCGATGGTGGAGCCGCGGTACTCCACGATGTAGCCCTGGCCGCCCCCGGTGCCCACCTTGGCGATGAGCGCCAGCACGATGTCCTTTGCGGTAACGCCGACCGGCGGCTCGCCTTTTACATTCACCGCCATCGTCTTAGGGCGTGCCTGCGGCAGTGTCTGGGTGGCCAAGACGTGCTCGACTTCGGAGGTACCGATGCCGAACGCGATCGCCCCGAACGCACCGTGCGTTGAGGTGTGCGAGTCGCCGCACACAACGGTCAGCCCAGGCTGCGTCAGGCCAAGCTGCGGGCCGATGATGTGCACAATGCCCTGGTCAAGATCACCAAGGCTATGGATGCGGATACCGAACTCACGCGCGTTCCTCCGCAGTGTCTCGACTTGTGTTCGCGATACCGGGTCGGCGATGGGACGGTCGATGTCGAGGGTCGGCGTGTTGTGATCTTCAGTCGCCAGCGTCAGATCGGGACGGCGTACCGGCCGGCCGGCTTGCCGCAAACCATCGAAAGCCTGCGGGCTGGTCACTTCGTGGATGAGGTGAAGATCAATGAAGAGCAGATCAGGCTCGCCTTCGGCGGTTCGGACGAGGTGGTCGTCCCACACCTTCTCGCTCAGTGTCTTGCCCATGATGATTTGATCTACTCCTGTCCCCGTTCCCTCACGATCTGCCCGAGCCGCTGTCCGCAGAATTCCCGGCCTGCAAGCTAATCTTCGCATTTGCCTTCCAGCATGCGAGACGGCAGTATCAAGGCATGGACAACTCTAGCGGTGTCGGTGTCCTGGACAAAGCCGCCCTGGTGCTCAGCGCCCTGGAGACTGGACCGACCACCCTGGCTGGTTTGGTAGCCGCGACCGGGCTGGCCCGACCGACCGCACATCGACTTGCCGTTGCCCTCGAGCATCATCGTCTCGTCAGCCGGGACCTGCAAGGCCGATTCGTGCTCGGTCCACGGCTCGGCGAGCTGGCCTCCGCCGCCGGCGAGGACCGCCTGCTGGCGACGGCCGGACCGGTGCTCGCTCGACTACGGGACATCACGGGCGAATCGGCTCAGATGTTCCGCCGACAAGGTGACTACCGGGTGTGCGTCGCTACTGCTGAGCGGATGTCTGGATTGCGCGACAGCGTGCCCATTGGCACCCAGCTCACCATGAGCGCCGGATCGGCGGCTCAGGTGCTGCTCGCTTGGGAGGAGCCGGAACGGATGCAGCGAGGGCTGCGTGGCAGCCGCTTCTCCGCCGTTGCCCTGGCGGCGGTCCGGCGGCGTGGCTGGGCTCATTCGGTGGGCGAGCGGGAACCCGGCGTCGCCTCCGTGTCCGCGCCGGTACGCTCACCATCCGGCAAGGTCATCGCCGCGGTCAGCGTGTCTGGGCCAATCGAACGATTGTCGCGGCAGCCGGGCCGGCTGCATGCGCCGGCGGTCATCGCGGCCGCCGAACGCCTGAGCGAGGTGTTGCGCCGCAGCGGCGCCGAGTAAACAAGGACATGAGGGCTGGGCGAAGGGACAGCGACCTCGCCAACGAGCTTCACCGAAACAGTCGCTATGGTCCGATCTGTGGAGCAAACCACCATGCACCGCGCGGTTCGAATCGATCATGCGGTGCAACGCTGGCGTGCTCGACGCGCTCGGGATGCGGGCTACTCGGCCGAGGTGATCGCGTACACCAGCTATGGCTCGACAAGCTGGTTACGCGTGCTTGCTCGCGTCCTGCTCTCGAAGACTTCGCGACGTCACGGCCAAACACCGACAGGGATACGCGGTTGGCGTAACTTCATGGGGGTCCCGGTCGAGAACGCGAACGTGACCGTCTACGTCGGCGATCGGTCGTACCAGGTCCGGGCCGACCGCAGCGGCATCATCGATGTGGTCGTGGATGTCGATCTTGAGCCGGGCTGGCATCGCATCGGTCTCACCTCCGAGGGCTCGGACATGGTCACGGCGCTAGTCTTCGTTGTCGATCCCGACACGACCTTCGGGGTTGTATCCGATGTTGACGACACGGTCATGGTCACCGCATTGCCGCGGCCACTGCTGGCCGCCTGGCACACCTTCGTTGTGAACGAACATGCGAGGGCGACGACTCCGGGGATGCCAGTCCTCTACGAGCGACTGACCAGTCGACACCCAGGAGCACCGTTGATCTACCTGTCGACGGGAGCATGGAACGTAGCACCCACCCTGACTCGCTTCCTGTCGCGCAACCTGTATCCCGCCGGTGCGCTGCTGCTCACCGACTGGGGGCCTACCGCCGACCGCTGGTTCCGCAGCGGCCGCGAGCACAAGCGCAGCAGTCTGGAACGCCTGGCACGCGAATTCCCTCAGATCAAGTGGTTGCTGGTCGGCGATGACGGGCAACACGATGAGTCCATCTACCAGGACTTCGTGGCGAAACATCCCGAGAACGTAAGCGCGGTGTGCATTCGACGACTGACGCCAAGCGAGGCGGTGCTCGCCGGTAGCAGCTTCCGCGGCCACACCACCTCCGGTGACTCGACGGTGCCCTGGCTCTACGCTTCCGACGGTGCCGGTCTCGCCGACCAGCTGGAGCGCATCGGTCTGCTCGATCCCGCGCCACAGCAGCCAGAGATCGAGGCGTGAGCGACGTTTACGGCCACTGACACGGCGGCATCGTCGCCTTCGGCGCCGCACACCGACTCGGAACATCCGCAAGCTGGTTCTCTACGAAGGCTGGCTGGATGCTCGAAATAGCGCCTGGTTCCCTTCTAAATAAGGGATTTCTACCTGCTCGTGTTTGCCGGCGAACGTGGAGCGATAACCCCTACGTGTTACGACCAAGCTCGGCGAGCCCTGCGATGCCCGCAACGCGCTACGGGCGCTGAAGGAGGCAGCCAAGCGCGCCGGGCAGCCTTCCTCTGTCAGGCTGCAGACGCTCCGGCACTCTGCTGTCCCGGTGATGTTGGCTCACCGGCGTGCCGCTCGAGGTGATCTGGGAGGTCTTCGGTCACGCCAGCGTCGCGATCCTGTGTTGTGCGGGTGCGGACGTGTCCGGTCAGCTCATAGCGCACCCGCGCCGGTGCACGGCCGGCACCCCCAGGCCGACCCCGTTCGGCCAGATCGGAGTACGGCAACGGGCCGTCGTCGGTGAGCCGTGAACGATCGCGCGATCGGTGTACTCCAGGTCGACACCTCAGCCGCCGGAACTTCGGCAAGAATTTCGGCGGAAGCTGTCGAGAACCGGTGCTGCCCGTTCGTCACCCGGACGACGCAGCCTTTCCAACCATGAGGAGCAACCATGAAGTACGCGATGCTGATCTGCGGCGACGACCGCGAGTGGACCGCGCTGTCCCCGGCCGACGAGGAGGATGTGATGAAGCAGGTCTACGCGTGGTTCGAGCGATGGCAGCCGACCGGCAAGATCGCCGAAGGCGGCATCGAGCTGCAGCCCCGGGACACGGCGAGGACGGTACGCGCCGGCGAGAATGGCGAACCGGTGATCACCGACGGGCCGTACCTGGAGCTCAAGGAGGTCATCGGCTCGGTCGTCGTACTGGAGTGCGACCACATCGACGAGGCCGTGCGGCTCGCGGCCACCTGGCCGCTCGCCGCCGGGATGAGCGCGCTGGAGGTCCGTCCGGTGATGAGCCGCGAATAGGGGTGACGCTGGGCGCCGGCCTCACAGCCGGCGCCTCAGCTCACCCACCCGGCGCGACATCAGCTCGCGTTCGGCCGGGTTCGTGGCCAGCTCCAGGGCCCGCTCCGCCGCCGCCAGCGCCTCGGACGGCCGGTCGAGCGTGGCCAGCAGGTCGGCCCGGGCGGCGTGCCACAGGTGGTAACCCGCCAGCCGGTCCCCGAGCGCGTCGACCTCGTCCAGCGCCTGGGCCGCGCCCACTGCGAACCGCGTGGCCACCGCCCGGTTCAGCAGTACTACTGGCGACGGATCCAGCGAGTACAGCCGGTCGTACAGCGCTCGCACGTCAGCCCAGTTGGTGTCCTCGTAAGAGACGGCCAGCGCGTGCAGCGCGGCGATGCCGGCCCGCACCTGGTACGGCCCGGGCCGGCCCAGGCGCACCGCCGCCCGCAGCCACAGCACCGCACGTTCGATCGCCGCCGCGTCCCACAGCCGCCGGTCCTGCTGGTCGAGCAGCACGATGCGGCCCCACGAGTCGAAGCGCGCGGCGGCGCGGGCGTGATGCAGCTCCAGCAACGCGGCAAGGCCGGCGACCTCCGGCTCGCGAGGCAGCAGCGCGGCGAGTTGGCGCGCCAGCTCGACCCCCTCGCGGGCCAGCTCTCGCCGCTGGGCTGACCGGCCACTGGACCGATAGCCCTCGTTGAAGACCAGGTAGATCACCGCGAGCACGGCCGGCAGCCGCTTGGCGTACTCGTGCGGCTGCGGCACCTCGAACCCGATGCCGCGCTCCCGCAGCTGACGCTTGGCCCGGGCAGCCGCTGCGCCATCGTCGGCAGCGGCACCAGGAACGCGGCGGCGATCTCGGCCGTACTTAGACGGCTGGCGGCGTACAGCGTGAGCGCGATCCGGGCCGGCTCGGCGAGATCCGGGTCGCAGCACGCGAAAATCATGGCCAGCCGGTCGTCCACGCCCGGTTCCGGCGGTGGTTCCGCGGCCACCCGGGCCACCTTCTCT
>JBKPBV010000070.1:0-6032 GCA_046727055.1 Actinomycetota bacterium
GGCCGGCCCCGACCCGACAACCGCTACTCTCTTGCCGGTATGCCACTCCGGCGGCTGCGACGTGACTCGGCGCTCAGCCCAGGCCATGTCGATGATCGCGACTTCGACATTCTTGATCGTCACCGGCTCCCGGTTGATGCCCACCACACAGGCGGTCTCGCACGGCGCCGGACACAACCGGCCGGTGAACTCGGGGAAGTTATTGGTTGCGTGCAGATGCTCCAGCGCTTCGTCCCAATCGCTGCGCCACACCAGGTCGTTCCATTCCGGAATCAAATTCCCCAATGGGCAGCCGGTGTGGCAGAACGGGATGCCGCAGTCCATGCAACGGCCCGCTTGCTGGGAGATGATCGGCAGCGCAGCCAGCCCTGGGGTGCCCGGATAGACCTCTTTCCAATCATGAATCCGCTCCCCGACCGGTCGCCGCGCAGCAACCCGCCTCGGCGTCGTCATGAAGCCCCTCGGATCAGCCATGAGCGGCTTCCATCATTTTGCTGGTGGTTCGGGCCTCATCGAGGCCCTCCGACTCGGCTTGTTGCCGGGCGGCAAGGACTCGCGCATAGTCGCGCGGCAGCACCTTGGTGAAGCGCCTCGAGGCTGCGTGCCAGTCGGCGAGCAACACCTCGGCGACATCTGAACCGGTCTCCTCGCCGTGCTGCACGACCAGCTTTCTGAGGAACTCAAGATCGGCATCGGATGGCACGAACGCGTCGACCATCTCGGTGTTGAGCAGTGTCGGATCGAGGTCGAGGAAGTAGCCAATGCCGCCCGACATCCCAGCCGCGACATTACGCCCAGTCTTGCCGAGTACCACGGCGATGCCGCCGGTCATGTACTCGCAACCGTGATCGCCCAGCCCCTCCACGACAGCGATCGCACCAGAGTTGCGCACGCAGAACCGCTCGCCGACCTGACCGCGGATGAACAGTTCACCGGACGTCGCGCCGTACGCAATCACGTTGCCGGCGATGATGTTGTCTGCCGCAGCGAACCGAGCTGTACGCGCCGGCCGCACCACGATCCGACCACCGGAGAGTCCCTTAGCCAGGTAGTCGTTCGCATCGCCCTCCAGCCGCAGCGTGATGCCGGCGGGCAGGAAGGCTCCGAAGCTTTGGCCGGCCGAGCCCTCGAAGGTGATGTCGACCGTGCCGTCGGGGAGACCCTCACCCCTCGTGGCCTTGGTCACCTCGTGACCCAAGATCGTCCCCACTGTGCGATCGACATTGCGGATGGACAGCGAAGCGCGTATGGCCTCCCCGGTCTCCAGCGCCGGGCGGCAGATCCTGATCAACTCCTGGTCCAGCGCCTCGGCGATCCCGTGATCTTGAACCGTGACGTTGTGCAGCAAAGTGCCGTCGGGGAGATCTGGCTTGTGCAAGATCGGCCTGAGGTCCAGGCCGTGCGCCTTCCAATGCGCCTCGGCCTTCCTCGTATCGAGCACCTCGACATGCCCGATCGCCTCCGAGAGCGTCCGGAAACCCAATGCTGCAAGGTGTTCGCGAACCTCCTCGGCAATGAACTCAAAGAAGTTGATCACGAACTCCGGCTTTCCGCTGAACTTCGAGCGCAGTTCGGTGTTCTGCGTAGCCACCCCAACTGGGCAGGTGTCGAGATGGCACACCCGCATCATGATGCAGCCACTGACCACCAGCGGTGCAGTCGCAAAGCCGAACTCCTCGGCCCCGAGCAGTGCGCCGATGATCACGTCGCGACCTGTCTTCAACTGACCGTCGACCTGTACCACGATCCGGTCTCTGAGGCCATTCAGCAGCAACGTCTGCTGCGTTTCGGCAAGACCCAGCTCCCACGGTCCGCCGGCATGCTTCAACGACGTCAAGGGGGCTGCACCGGTGCCCCCGTCATGGCCGGAGATGAGCACCACATCCGCCTTGGCCTTGGACACCCCTGCGGCGACGGTGCCAACGCCGACCTCAGCGACCAACTTGACGTGCACCCGGGCCGACGGGTTCGCGCACTTCAGATCATGGATCAGCTGCTTGAGATCCTCGATCGAGTAGATGTCGTGGTGTGGCGGCGGAGAGATCAACCCGACACCCGGGGTGGAGTGGCGGGTCTTGGCAATCCACGGATACACCTTCTGGCCGGGCAGCTGGCCGCCTTCTCCGGGCTTGGCGCCTTGGGCCATCTTGATTTGCAGATCGGAGGCATTGGTCAGGTAGTCCGAGGTCACCCCGAAACGGCCGGAGGCGACTTGCTTGATCGCGCTGCGGCGCTCCGCGTCGTACAGCCGCTCCTTGTCCTCTCCGCCCTCACCAGTGTTGGACTTGCCGCCGATTCTGTTCATGGCGATTGCCAGCGTCTCGTGCGCCTCTTTGCTGATGGAGCCGTACGACATCGCTCCGGTCGAAAAGCGCTTCACGATCGCGCTGACCGGCTCGACCTCCTCGATCGGGATGGGCTTGCGGTCGGAGTTGAACTTCAAGAGCCCACGCAGCGTCATCAGCCGCTCCGATTGCGCATCGATGTGGTGGGTGTACTGCTTGAAGATGTCGTAGCGGCCCGAGCGGGTCGAGTGCTGCAGCCGGAAGACCGTCTCGGGATCGAACAGGTGCGGCTCCCCCTCCCGTCGCCACTGGTATTCGCCACCGACCGGCAGCGTCCGGTGCGCCAGCGGGATTCCGTCGAGCGGGTACGCGGTCAGATGCCGCTCGCGCACCTCCTCCGCGATCTGCTGCAGGGTGACACCGCCCAGCTTGCTCGTCGTGCCGGTGAAGTAGCGGTCCACTACCTCGCGGGATAGGCCCAGCGCCTCGAAGATCTGCGCGCCGGTGTAAGAGGCAACGGTTGAAACACCCATCTTGCTCATGACCTTGAGCACACCTTTACCGAGGGCTTTGATGACGTTTCCGACCGCCTTCTCCGGTTCGACATTGGTGTAAACGCGATGCCGCGCCAGATCCTCCACCGACTCAATGGCAAGGTAGGGGTTTACGGCGGCGGCGCCGTAGCCGATGAGCAGAGCGACATGGTGCACCTCGCGCACATCGCCGGCTTCCACGATCAACCCGACCTGGGTACGCGTCTTCTCCCGAACCAGGTGGTGGTGTACGGCAGCGGTAAACAGCAGGGATGGGATTGGGGCCAACTCGGCATTGGAATGCCGATCGGACAGCACGATGATCCGGGCACCATCGGCAATCGCTGCGGAGATTTCCGCGCATAGCTGGTCGAGTTTCGCGGTGAGCGCGGCCGCGCCGCCGGCGACCTCGTACAGACCGCGGGCCAGATAGGTCTGATATCCAGGAAGGTCGCCCTCACGATTAATCTTGACGATCTTGCTCAGGGCGTCGTCATCCAGCACCGGGAAGGGCAACACCAACCGGCGACATGAGGCCGGACCGGGGTCGAGAAGGTTATATTCCGGACCGATCGTGTTGTACAGCGAGGTCACCAGCTCCTCGCGGATCGCATCCAACGGAGGGTTGGTCACCTGCGCGAACAGCTGGGAGAAATAGTCGAACAGCAGCCGCGGCTTATCACTGAGCGCCGCCAGTGGCGTGTCGGTGCCCATGGATCCGAGTGGTTCAACACCCGCGTTGGCCATCGGCGCCAAGATCAGCCGCAACTCCTCTTCGGTGTAACCGAACACCTGCTGGCGGCGAGTGACCGAGGCATGGGTGTGGACGACGTGCTCCCGTTCAGGGAGATCTGACAGCAGGATCCTGCCCGCAATGAGCCATTCCCCGTACGGTGCCGCTGCGGCAAGCTGAGCCTTGATCTCCTCGTCGGAGATGATCCGGTGCTGACCAAGATCAACTAGGAACATCCGGCCCGGCTGCAGCCGGCCCTTATGCACGATCTTGTCCTGCGGAATATCCAGCACGCCGGTCTCCGATGCCAGCACCACCAGGCCGTCGTCGGTCACCCAGAAGCGTCCGGGACGCAAGCCGTTGCGATCGAGCACCCCGCCAACCACGGTGCCATCGGTGAAAACCACGCCGGCCGGTCCATCCCAGGGCTCCATCAGGCAGGAGTGGAAGGCGTAGAACTCCCGGCGCGCCGGATCCATTTGATTGTTGTTCTCCCACGCCTCCGGGATCATCATCAGCATCGCGTGTGGCAGCGAGCGGCCACTCAGGTGCAGCAGCTCCACCACCTCGTCGAACGATGCCGAGTCTGAGGCGTCGGGCGTACAGATCGGGAACAATCGTTCCAGATCACCCGGAATGACATCGCTGGACAGCAGCGCCTCGCGGGCACGCATCCAGTTGCGGTTGCCCATCACGGTGTTGATCTCACCGTTGTGGGCGATCATCCGGTACGGGTGGGAGAGCTCCCAGGCCGGAAACGTGTTGGTCGAGAACCGCGAGTGCACCACGACCAGGGCGCTCGCCATCCGCTCGTCCAGCAGCTCTGGAAAGACCTGGGGTAGCTGCTGGGTGGTCAACATGCCTTTGTAGACGATGGTTCGGGCGGACAGAGATGCGAAGTAGATGCCGGTCTCGTGCTCGGCCCTGCGGCGCAGGCAGTAGGCCAATCGGTCCAGCGCAATGCCCATCAGCGGTGCGCCCTTGGCGGTGATGAACAGCTGCTCGAAGTAGGGCATGTTCGATCTGGTGACATCGCTCAGGGAAGAGTCATCGGTGGGCACGCGCCGCCACCCGAGGACGCTCAGGTTCTCCTCCGATGCGATCTGCTCGATGCCGGCCTTCGCTTTGGCAGCGAGCTCCGGATCTGTGGGCAGAAACGCGTTCCCGGCCGCGTACGCGCCGTGGCGTGGGAGCTCGAAATCAACCTCGCCGCGAAAAAAGGCGTCGGGCATTTGCAACAACATGCCGGCGCCGTCGCCGGTCTTAGGGTCAGAGCCGACCGCGCCCCGATGGTCGAGATTGCGCAGTGCCTCCAGACCCTGGGCAATGATGGCGTGACTAGGAACTCCGGACAAGGTCGCGACAAAGGCGACGCCGCAGGCATCATGCTCGAACGCGGGATCATAGAGACCCTCAGCCTTGCGGACCCTGGAAAGCGCCTGAGCAGCTGTCATAAAACAAACTCCCGTCGTCGAAGCCGGTGAGCAGAGTCGGGGGTCTCTGCCACGGGGTCTCGGCTGAGCGGCACACCTTCAGGGCAAACGTGCGCGCTACAGAGCTTGCAGGACAACATTGGCCCAAAGTTGATGCAAAGGGTAACGCACGCACCCGGGATGGTGGAACGTGAAAACTAGGGCCTGGCAGTGGGGTCTGTGGTCGACGCCGGGCTCCTAACTTCCTTGCTCGGCGACTCTTCTGGCGCAACCGCATCGTCAGTGGACGATGTCTCGGATATGCCCTCCTCCGCGACAGATTCAGCGCTCAGCCCAATGCCCTCGACAATCTCCTCCCGGCCAGGCCGGTTGCGGATCAGCCAGACCAGCCAGACAAACGCGAGGATGAAACCGATCAGTGCGGTGTAGTTGTTGAGCCGGAATCCGCCGATCTCGGTAACGGTGTCGATCCGCAATGCCTCGATCCAGAAGCGACCGCCGGTGTAGAGCAGCACGTAGAGCGCGAAGACTTTGCCGTGCCCGAGCCGGAACCGTCGGTCCAGCCAGACAAGCAAGATCGCGGCGGCGAGACACCAGAGCATCTCGTAGAGGAACGTCGGATGAAACGTGGCGTATTGGCTGAAGCCGGCTGCGCGATGTTCCGGTGCGATCTGCAGTGCCCACGGCAATGTGGTCGGGCGGCCGAACAACTCCTGGTTGAACCAGTTGCCGAGCCGTCCGATCGCCTGCGCCACCAGGATTGCTGGCGCAATGGCATCCAGAACTGCGGGGAAGGCGATTCTGCGACGCCGTGCCACGAGGTAGCCGCCGAGGACACCAAACGCAATAGCTCCCCAGACCCCCAGGCCGCCTTCCCAGATCCTCAGTGCATTCAGCGGCTGCCGACCTGGGCCGAAGTAGAGCTGGTAGTCGGTGATCACGTGATAGATGCGCGCCCCCACGATCCCGAAAGGCACACCGACGACGACCATCAGCTCCATGCTGTCGGCCGTGCCGCCTCGGGCCTGCCACCGGCGCGTCGCGATGA
>JBKPBV010000071.1:0-10502 GCA_046727055.1 Actinomycetota bacterium
GTCAGCGTTGCCATAGCCCTAGTTGACCCGCACTCGCCCGACCACGCCACCCCAGGCTCGGCGGTCAGAGGCGAAGCCTCACTGGTGCCCTGGAAGGGAAGTCTTTTGACGCTTCGCGCCGCCCATGCACGCACCTCGCGGCGTTCTCCTCAGTCGGTATGCGACCCGCTATCCCTCCCTCGTCGGCCTTGCGATGCACGCACCTGAACGTCGCCAAGCGCCAAGGAACTTCCCTTCCAGGGCACTAGAGGTCGCGCAGCAGGCGCGCCGCCAACGCTTCGGGCTGGCTGAGCGCAACCAGGTGACCGCCCGGAAGCGGTTCTGCCTCGAGACCGAGGCGTTCTCTGGCTATCCGGCGCTGGAACTCGTAAGGGAAGAACCGATCGTCACGACCCGCGAGAACAGTGGTCGGAACGTCGGGCCAGCGAGTCAGCGGAAACGGGGTTTGGAACAGTGAGTCCACTGGCTCTTCGCCTCCCGATGACATCAGCAGCGCTAGCACGTCGGGCGATAAGTCATAAAAGAAATGGATCTGCGCATCGAACCCGACATCCGGATCGCGGCCTTCCCGCTGGTCATGGCTGCGAATGGCGTCGGCGTGATCGGTATTGCCCCACCAATCACCCGCCGTCTCTCCAGGAGCGGGAATCATGGCGTTCAGCAGCACGAGTTCTGAGACCGGGAGCCGATCGCAGGTGAGGGGTGCGCTGAAGGCACCCATCGACTGAGCGACGAGGGTCACTTCCGGTTCCGTCCCGGCCGCGGCGACGATAACGTCGGCCTGGTCGGCGATGGTTGCGCCCGGCCAATTGGGCAGTGACACGGCGACGCTGGAATAGCCAGCCTTCTGGATGAGCGGCTCAACCAACTGCCAATACCCGGCGTTGCCACCCGCACCGGGGACCAACATGAAGCTTCTTCGCTGCATAGACGCATTGTCTAGCGGAGCGTCCAGCCGCCGGTAACTCGGCTGCTGGCGCGAGGGGGAGCGTCTACAGTGTCAGCGTGTCTCTGACGAGTCAGGTCCCTTCGCTGAAAGCGCTGCATGCGCTGAACCCGCTTCAGCAGCCGGCCTACTCTTCACCCTCTGACGTTGCCGAAGTCGTTGGCAAGCTTCGCACGCTTCCGCCGCTGGTCTTTGCCGCCGAGTGCGACAAGCTGCGCACCAAGATGGCCAGCGTGGGAGCCGGTGAGGCCTTCGTGCTGCAGGGCGGCGACTGTGCCGAGACCTTCGGCGATGTGACAGCCGCGAACATCCAGGGGAAGCTTCGAACCCTGCTGTCCATGGCGGTTGTGCTGACCTACGCCGCGCAGGTGCCGATCGTGAAGGTTGGCCGGATGGCAGGCCAATTCGCGAAGCCGCGGAGCTCGGCTACCGAAACTCGCAAGGGCGTAACGCTGCCGGCATATCGGGGCGATGCGGTCAATGGCTTCGACTTCACTCCCGAGGCTCGCGAGCCGGACCCCAACCGGCTGCTGGAGGTTTACCACGCCTCGTCCGCCACCCTGAACCTCACGCGGGCCTTTGTTACGGGCGGGTTTGCTCACCTGCGCAGCGTGCACAGCTGGAATGCGGACTTCGTCAAGAACTCAGCAGCTGGCGTCCAGTACCAGAACCTTGCCAATGAGATCGATCGAGCACTCGCCTTCATGGTGGCCTGCGGTATCGACGACGATGTCTTCCGAACCGTCGACTTCTACTCCAGCCATGAGGCGCTGATCTTGGAGTACGAGCACGCGCTTACCCGGATCGATTCGCGCACCGGTCAGCCGTACGGCACCTCCGGACATTTCTTATGGATTGGTGAGCGCACCCGCCAGCTGCACGGCGCGCACCTGGAACTGATGCGGCACGTCCGAAACCCCATCGGCGTCAAGCTCGGGCCGACGACCACAGCGGACAACGCTTTGGAACTGGCCGATCGCCTCGATCCCGATCATGAACCAGGACGGATCACCTTCATTACGCGGATGGGCGCGGGGAAGGTGCGCGAGGTGCTTCCGGACATTGTGTCCAAGGTGGCAGCCACTGGCCGGCAGGTTGCCTGGGTCTGTGATCCTATGCATGGCAATACGTTCGAGGCGCGCAACGGCTACAAGACCCGGGCATTCTCAGATGTGATGGCCGAGCTAAATGGATTCTTTGACGTTCACGAAGAGCTTGGCACCTGGCCTGGCGGGGTGCACGTAGAGCTGACCGGCGACGACGTGACCGAGTGCGTGGGCGGGGGCGACGACTTGGTCGAGGCCGACCTGGTGAGCCGCTATGAGACACTGTGCGACCCGCGACTGAACCGCAACCAGTCGCTGGAGCTCGCCTTCCTGGTAGCAGAGCGACTCACCAGAGGCGGCATCAAGAGAACCAATCCGGTCCAGGCGTACGTGCCGCTTACTTTTTAGGCTCCGCTCGCGCACGGTCGCGCTATGGGCCGCCTACTTCGTCGTCGCTCGCAGACGAAATGGCGTCTCTGCTCGCTTCTCCTCAGCACGGCGACGCGCGACCTCCGACGCTCGCGGAGCGGCCAAACCGACGCTCGCAGACGATAGTGATAGCTCCCAGGTCACGGGAGCGGGGTCGGCACTTACCGGTCCTGGAGCAGCCCGAGCACGTTGCCGTCGGGGTCGGTGACTGTTGCCACCAGGCGGCCGCCGCCGACGTCGTGTGCGGGCTCCTTTACGGTGGCACCCGCTGCGGTCACCTCGGCCAGCTTCGCCTCGATGTCGGGCACGTGCCAGTAGGCCACCGGTGAGGTCATTCCTTGCGGTCCACCGCCCGGCACCAGCCCGATCTGCTGGCCGGCGGCCTCGAAGCCGACGTAGTAGGGCCCGTCGGCCTGCGGCTCGACGCCGAGCAGGGCGGCGTACATCGCCTTGGCCGCCGCCAGGTCGGACACGGGATGCAGGACGGTCTGGATTCCCAGGGTGGATGAGCCGGTCATGTTCACTCCTAAAGTCGTGGTGCGGATGTCCATTGCGGTCAGGCTATTGCGGCTCAGGGACCGGCGCTTCTCGATTCCTGATCGGTTTTGGTCACCTGTATCGCCAGGCGCGAAAGCAATCTGTGGATCGGGGCCCGCAGCGCTGGACGCTGCTGGGAAGCACCTTGGGGTTGGACGAGACGCGTTTGAGTGCCCACTAACTGCCCACGCTTCGGGCTCGGGTTCAGGGGGGCGGATGGACGGTTGCTGCGCACCCGCTGCGCGGGGACCCCCGGCAAGCGAGCACCACCGTGGTCGTCAGACTCTTGTCCGTGATCGATCTGCGCTCTGACACCGTGACCAAGCCAACCGAACAGATGCGGCAGGCCATGCTGGCGGCGCCGGTCGGTGATGACGTGTACTCCGAGGACCCCACGGTCAACGAGCTCGAGCAGCGGGTGGCGCAACTTCTCGGGCATGAGGCCGGCCTGTTCTGTGTCAGTGGGTCGATGTGCAACATGCTCGGCGTACGGCTGCTGGTCGAGCCGGGCGAAGAGGTGATCTGCGATGTGGAGGCTCACATTGCTCGTGCGGAGATGGGCGGACACGCCGCTCTCCAAGGCCTGACCATGCGAACCTTTCCCTCCACCCGTGGCACGTTGCAGCTCGCCGAGGTGGCCAAGATCATTTCGCCGTCGGCCGGGCCCTACCTGGTTTCCACGGCGGCGGTCGCGGTGGAGAACACCCACAACTTCGGTGGCGGCACGATCCAGCCGTTCGACGAGCTGACTGCGGTGGGCGATCTGTGTCGCGAGCACGAGATCGGCTATCACCTCGATGGCGCCCGGTTGTGGAACGCGCACATCTCGACCGGAGTGGCGCTGGAGGCTTACGGGCGTCTCTTCGACACGGTCAGCGTGTGCTTCTCCAAGGGACTTGGCGCTCCGGTCGGCTCTGCGCTGGTGAGCTCGGCGGAAAACATCGCGCGCGCCCGGGTGATGCGGAAGCGTCTGGGCGGCGGCTGGCGCCAGGCCGGGGTGCTGGCCGCCGCGTGCCTCTACGCCCTTGATCATCACGTGCACCGGCTCGCCGATGATCATGCAGCAGCGCGTGCCTTCGCCGAGGCCGTGGCGAGCTATGTTCCGGCTGCTGTCGAGCCGCACACGGTCGAGACAAATGTCGTGGTCATCGACACGGGCGGTACGCCCGCTGCACCCGTCGCCGCGGTGGCGGCAGAGCACGGAGTCCGGGTCTCCGCCCTCGGCCCGTTCATGATCAGGGCGGTCACCCATCTTGACGTGACGGCGGACAACTGCGAGTCCGCCGGTCAGCTGGTAGGCAAGCTGTTGGCCGGGTAGCGGCCAAGCACCCGCTCCCCGGCGCGCGCCAATCTGCCCTACGGTGAGGGAATGCGGATCACCCACCTTGGGCATGCGGCTGTGTTGGCTGAGACAGACGGCGCGCGAATTCTCATCGACCCAGGGAATCTCTCCGACGCCTGGCACTCCGTAACTGATCTTGACGCGGTGCTGGTGACGCATCAGCATCCAGACCATCTCGATCCGGAAAACCTGCCCGCCCTGGTGGCAGCAAACCCCTCCGCGAAGCTTCTGGTCGAGTCATCGATCTTGGACCTGGTCAGCGCGGGCGAGCTGCCGTCGCTTGGTGGGAACGCTGCAGCGATGCCGCCGGACCACCAGGTGGCTGTTGGCGATGTCCTGGTGACCGCGGTAGGTGGACAGCATGCCATCATTCACCGCGACATTCCCCGGATCGGCAACGTGGGTTATGTGCTGCGGTCGGAAAGCCAGCCTGCCTTGTTCCATCCCGGCGATGCCTACGACACAGCTCCGGACGGCATCGACATCCTAGCCGTCCCGGCGTACGGGCCCTGGGCGGCAATGAAGGAAACGATCGATTTCGTGCGGGCGGTTGGGGCGTTGGAAGGATTCCCGATCCACGACGAGCTGCTCAGTGATCGAGGCCGGAACCTGGCCTTCAACCGGCTCAACGAGATGACCAGCACCCGCCTGCTCAACCTACGCGGCGGTACCACGCACGAATTCTGACTTAGCCAGCTGAGCGGACCAAGCCAGGGTCGATCACTATGGATTCATGACACAACGCAGCGTCGCGGTCGGCATTGGCCCGGTCTCATTCCAAGACCTGGAGGCTGTGGCGCGGCACGGAGCCCGAGTCGTCATTGCCGATGACGCGTGGGCTGAGGTTCGCAAA
This sequence comes from Actinomycetota bacterium, assembly GCA_046727055.1. Lineage (GTDB taxonomy): Bacteria > Actinomycetota > Actinomycetes > Propionibacteriales > Propionibacteriaceae > Microlunatus. Next base: position 5,154 of record JBKPBV010000071.1, read on the forward strand.
TCTCGCGAGATCATCGATGCCCTTGCTGATGATCAACAGCCGCACTATGGGGTATCGACTGGCTTCGGTGCTCTGGCAACCCGTCACATCCCGATCGAGCTCCGCGGCCAGCTGCAGCGCAGCCTGGTCCGCTCGCACGCCGCGGGGTCTGGACCAGAGGTCGAATCGGAGGTGGTGCGGGCTCTTATGCTGCTGCGGATCTCCACCCTCGCAACGGGCCGCACCGGTATCCGCGAAGAGACTCTGCGGTGCTACCTCGCCATGCTCGACGCCGGCCTGACGCCGATCGTGTACGAGTTCGGCAGCCTCGGCTGCTCTGGCGACCTGGCACCGCTTGCGCACTGCGCCTTGGCCCTGATGGGTGAGGGGATCGTGCGGGATGCAACAGGTGCCGTCATGCCGACACGCGATGCCTTCGCCGCAGCAGGTATCCCCCCTGTCACGCTGGCCGAGAAGGAAGGGCTGGCTTTGATCAACGGCACCGACGGGATGCTCGGCATGCTGGTGCTCGCGATCATCGATCTTCGGCGGCTGCTCAAGGTTGCCGATATAACCGCCGCCATGAGCGTGGAGGGCTTGCTGGGCACCGACGACGTCTTCGCCGACGACCTGCACGCCCTTCGCCCGCATCCGGGTCAGGCTGCTTCGGCAAGCAACTTGCGCAAGATCATTGCGGGCAGCCAGATCCGGGAAAGCCACCGTACCGAGGCCTGCACCCGAGTCCAAGACGCCTACTCGCTGCGCTGCGCGCCACAAGTTGCCGGCGCCGTGCGGGACACAGTTGATCATGCGGAGCGGGTCGCGCTGATCGAGCTGGCGTCCGCCATCGACAACCCAGTGATCACGCTCGACGGCCGTGTTGAATCCAACGGCAACTTCCACGGCGCGCCCCTTGGCTATGTGCTGGATTTCCTCGCCATAGCGGTGGCAGACCTGGCGAGTATGTCGGAGCGGCGCACCGACCGGTTCCTCGATAGGGCCCGCAGCGGCGGGTTGAACGCATTCCTCGCGGCCGATCCCGGCGTGGACTCCGGCCACATGATCGCGCAGTATACCCAGGCGGCGATCGTCTCAGAGCTGAAGCGGCTCGCGGTACCCGCCTCAGTTGACTCGATTCCCAGCTCGGCTATGCAAGAGGACCACGTTTCGATGGGCTGGTCGGCGGCACGCAAGCTGCGCCGCGGAATCGACGGCGTCAGCCGGGTGCTGGCCATCGAGCTGCTGACGGCCGCCCGCGGCATCGAGCTGCGCTTGCCGCTGCAACCCGCACCCGCCAGCGCCGCCGTCATCACCGCGCTGCGCACTGCCGGTGCACCGGGATCCGGCGCAGATCGCTGGCTTGCGCCGGAAATCGACATCGCCGTCGAGCTGGTTGCCAGCGGCGCCGCGCTAGCGGCCGTCGAGTCGGTGACCGGCCCGCTCAATTGATCAACGACCATCCGAGCTGCGAGCGTCGGCAAGCGCGAGCAGCTCCAAGAAAAGGAGACTCAGATGGAAGGCGCCCGACCCGTACGCGCACCCCGCGGCACCACGCTGACCGCACGCTCCTGGACGACCGAGGCCCCGCTTCGGATGCTCATGAACAACCTTGACCCCGAGAACGCCGAACGTCCCGATGATCTTGTCGTGTATGGCGGCACCGGCCGTGCCGCCCGCGACTGGCGGGCGTTTGACGCGATGGTGCATACTCTGACGACGCTGGCCCCCGACGAGACCATGCTGGTCCAGTCCGGCCGCCCCGTCGGCGTGATGCAGACCCATGATTGGGCGCCACGGGTGATCTTGGCCAACTCCAACCTGGTGCCGGACTGGGCCACCTGGCCGGAGTTTCGCCGGTTAGAAAAACTCGGGCTGACCATGTACGGCCAGATGACCGCGGGCTCGTGGATCTACATCGGCACCCAGGGCATTGTGCAGGGCACGTACGAGACGTTTGCAGCAGTCGCGGAGAAACGCTTTGGCGGAACACTGGCCGGCACCTTGACCCTGACCGGTGGCTGCGGAGGAATGGGCGGCGCGCAGCCTCTCGCAGTGACGCTAAACGAGGGCGTCTGTTTGATCGTCGACGTCGACCGATCCCGGCTGCAACGCCGAGTCGATCATCGCTATCTTGACGAGATCGCTGATGATCTTGATCAGGCGGTGTCGCGAGCGCTGGCCGCTAAGGCTGAGCGATGGGCCACCTCCATTGGTGTCGTCGGCAATTGCGCTCAGGTCTTTCCTGAGCTGCTGCGTCGTGGTTTGGCAATCGACGTCGTCACCGACCAGACCAGCGCCCACGACCCTCTGAGCTACTTGCCGGAAGGGATCAGCGTGGAGGACTGGGCCAGCTACGCCGAGCAGAAGCCCGAGGAGTTCACCGACCGGGCACGGGCCAGCATGGCGCGTCACGTTCAGGCGATGGTGGAGTTCCAGGATGCCGGTGCTGAAGTCTTCGACTACGGCAACTCGATTCGCGACGAGGCCCGGCTGGGCGGCTGCGAACGTGCCTTCGAGTTCCCTGGCTTCGTGCCGGCCTACATCCGGCCGTTGTTCTGTGAGGGGAAGGGCCCGTTCCGTTGGGTGGCGCTTTCCGGCGACCCGCGCGACATCGAGGTCACTGATCGGACCGTGATCGATCTGTTCAGCGACAACGACCGGCTGCAGAAGTGGATGCGTGGAGCTCGCGACAAGATCAGCTTCCAAGGGCTGCCGGCCCGGATCTGCTGGCTCGGCTATGGCGAGCGAGACAAGGCAGGCTTGGCCTTCAACGACCTGGTCGCCTCGGGCGAGATCAGCGCGCCCATCGTCATTGGTCGTGATCATCTGGACTGCGGCTCGGTCGCGAGTCCTTACCGGGAAACCGAGGGCATGCTCGACGGCTCGGACGCCATTGCCGACTGGCCGCTGTTGAACGCGATGATCAACACCGCCTCGGGAGCTTGCTGGGTGTCTGTCCACCATGGCGGGGGCGTCGGTATCGGCCGCTCCATTCACGCCGGCCAGGTATCGCTCGCAGACGGCACAGGGTTGGCCGCGCAAAAGCTGGCGCGGGTACTGAGCAACGATCCGGGCATGGGAGTAATCAGGCATGTCGACGCCGGCTACGAGCGCGCCGAACAGGTCGCGGCTGAGCGGGGCGTGCGCATTCCGATGAAGGAAGGCATCTGAGGAGTGATCATGACCCAGCTGAAAGAAGCCCCGCCGACCGGATTTCATATCTTCTTGGGTGCACACGAGTTGGGAGCTGTGACCGGCGAGGCGAGGGCCAACGATACTCAGGACGAAGCTTCCCGGATGCTGAAAGCAGCACTGTTAACCTCGTCGTCACAGCTTCACCGCTCCGGTGCCGGTTAGCTTCCGCGCTCGAAGCCGACCAGCGGGTCAATTCGATGAGTCAGTTTATCGAACGCGTGTTCGAGAGCCCAGCTAGCCGATCGTGCGCGCACGCTCTCCGATGGCTCATCCTGTCACGGCGGTGAGCTGGGTGGCGCAGTACTTGCACCGGGTGGCTGCGACGGGCAGATCGGATGCCTGGCATTCCGGGCAGGTCTTGGTGGGTTCCGGCTCGCCGAACACGGTCGTCCCCCGCCGCCGCATGTAGGCCCGGTAGGGCACCACGAGCACGAAGTAGATGACTGCCATGAAAATAATGAAATAGATGATCGCCCCGATGAATGCGCCGAGGTCGATCCGCTGCCCGTTGATGGTCCAACCGAGACCCTCCCCGGCCGCGCCGCCACCGACTGCGTTGACCAGCGGGGTGATGATGTTGTCGACGAAGGCCTGGATCAAGGCGGCGAAGGCGAGGGCGACCACCAGGCCGACGGCGATGACGATCAAGTCGCCTTGCATCAGAAAGTTCTTGAAGCCTCTCAGCATGCTGGTTTCCTTTCCCGGATGTGCCGCATCCGCTCTCCCGGTCGCGGCTGCCGCAAGCTCGGCGTCTTTGGTTGCAACCACCGCCAGTCGGCCGAGCGCGAGGGCGGCAAAAAACACGATGACGACACCCAGCCCGGCGAAGTAACTGATCTCCACGATTGTCCGCCGGAGGGTGCCGCCGACCGGAGAACCGATCTGTGGGAAGCCCGACGAGGCCCACAGCCTGCTCACCGTCGGGCCGAGGACGAACCACGCTCCCGCCAGCGCGGCTAGCCAGGCACCAAACGCGGCGAAGGCGCGGTTGGCGCTGCTGAGCAAGATCAGGCCACCAGCCGCAGTCGCGACGCCCGGAACAACCTCCAACCACAGCCGGGCGGGGGTGTACACCCACGCGGTGTCGGGAGTGTAGGCCAACTGAAAATAGGGCCCGATGAACGGGATAAGAGCGCCCCACGCGCCCAGTAACACCAGCACGACACCGCTGAGCGCGCCGCGGCTTCGCGGAACACGCAGCACGCCAGCCATGCTGAGCCCCCTTGTCGGAGATCGCGCCCGGTGCCTAGTCCGGGGAGCACTCCTTGAATACCCAGCTAACGCGCGGAATCACGGCAGAATCGAGGCTCACCTGATCTTTCTCTGACTCCTTGATCTGACTGATATGACCTGAAGCGAGTTCCCTCTTTCCAAAACACCTCCGGAGGTGTCAGAAGGGATCCATCCGATTCCTTCGAGGATCTGGCGTTGACGCGCCGGTCCTCCTGACGCCCTCCGGAGGTGGGTTATGTCTATCAATGGTGCACCCGTCATGGCGGCGACAGTGGTCGCAGTTGATGTCGGAAAGAACAGTGCTGCGCTGTCGGTCACAAGCGCGGACCGTCACCGGTTGCTCGGTCCGGTTGAGTTCGCGATGACCGCACCGGCGCTGGCCGCGGTGCTGCGGCGGGTATCTGCTGTGCTGCCGGCAGGACCGGTGAAGGTTGGGGTGGAGGCGGCCGGGCATTATCACCGACCGCTGCTGGGATCGGGGGTGTGGCCAGCGGGCTGGGAGGTGTTGGAGCTGAGCCCGGCTCGGGTGAGCGAGCAGCGTCGGGTGCAGGGCCGGCGGCGTGTGAAGACCGACGCCATTGATTTGGAGGCGTCGTGACGGCTACATCAGCCGGGAAGGCAGCGTGGCTTTGCGGCGGGCGCTGATCGACCTCGGGATCGGGCTGTGGCGCAGCGATCCGGCCGCCCGCCGCTACGGCCGGCTGCGGGCCCGCGGCAAGAAGGGCGGGGTGATCGGCTGCGCAATGGCCAACCGTGCTAACAAGATCGCCTACGCGATGGTTCGCGACCAGTCCGGCTACGATCCCGGCCGCTGGGCCTGACCGCAGCAGGGGATTCCTCGATCGCTGCCCACTTCGTCGCGCGCAGCAGCGGTCAACTTGGAGCGCCCGCAGCGCAGCGAGGACGAACGAGGGTGACCGCGGCGAGCAGCGACGCACAATC
>JBKPBV010000072.1:0-6529 GCA_046727055.1 Actinomycetota bacterium
GTCAACTCCGGCATCGCTACCTGACGCTGCTGCTGGACGCCCTCCGCACCCCGTCGCCGGGATCGCTGCCCGGCCCGCCTCCCACCTGGGAGGAGATTGGCAGCCGCTGGAACCGCGCCGGAGACTAGGCCAGATTGGTTAGACCCGTGCGGAGACTCGTCGGCGGGCGAACTCAGGTGCGTGCTCCGGCAACAGGCCGATGGCCACGAAGTAGCCAGGAATCGCTTGCAGTGAAGGAAAACGCTGCATCAGCCTGAGGAGAGTGGGGGCCGAGGTTGCTCGCGGCCCTGCTTCATCCTCGGCAATGGTCGTCGCAATAACGAGCCGGTGCGCTATCCGCTGGAAGGACTGTGTGAACACGGTCGGCAGCCAGCGTCGGCGTTGCACTGCGCGGAGGGTTGCGGTGGCTACCTGCCCGGTACGCAGCGAGGGCGCAAGCAGTCGGCCGGCGGCCACCGCGTCCTGGACAGCGAGGTTGATCCCGACACCGCCGACGGGTGACATGGCGTGAGCGGCGTCGCCAATACAGAGCAATCCGTCGCGATACCAGCGCGGCAGTCGGCTGAGCACCACGTTGAGCAACCTGATGTCGTCGAACGACCTGAGCAGTTCGACCCGATGCCCCAGCCACGGTACGGTGTCACGCAGCCGGTGCCGCAACCCGTCGATGCCATGATCGCGAAGTGTGGCCAGCGAGCCCTTCTTGATCACCATGCCGACCTGGAAGTAGTCGCCGCGGTCGATCATGATCAGCAAGTTTGATCGGGAAATGCGGCCGACCACGCCCTCGGGATCGGTCGTTAGCCGCGGCAGCCGGAACCACAGCACATCCATGGGCACACCGAAGGTTCGCGACTTGAGTCCGGCACGCTCTCGTACTACCGAAGATCGCCCGTCGCATGCGACAACAAGTTCAGCCTCCAATGGGTAACTGTGACCGTCGCGGCTGTACCTCACGCCGCTGATCCTTTGGCCGTTCCAAAGCAGATCATTGACCTCAGCGTTCATGATCAACTCGTAGCCCGGTTCCTGCCGGCTAGCGTCAGCGATCACAGTGAGGAAATCCCACTGCGGCACCAGTGCAATGTGCCGATGGCGGCCCGGCAGCCGGGTGAGGCTGGCAACCCCGTAGATCCCTGAGTCGAGCTGGACCGTGAGTTTGTCCACCCAGCGAGGGGGCAGAGCAGCGAACTGCTCCCCCAGTCCGAGTTCGTCCAGCAGAGTCAGTGTGGAGGCGTGTACTGTGTCGCCGCGAAAGTCCCGCAGGAAGTCCGCGTGCTTCTCCAGCACCGTTGTTCTTATGCCGGCGCGGGCCAGGATGAGGCCGAGCACGAGACCTGCGGGCCCGCCACCGACCACACAGCAGCCTGTCCTGGTCGGAGAATTCACCATGTGATGAATTATCGCTCCCGCGCGGACGCTAGACCAGCGGCGCTGGCAGCGCGCCCTCGTTCTCCAACAGCCAACGTTTGGTCTCGAGGTGGCGGCCGGGATCGCCACCTGAGTACCCACCCAGGCCATCGCTGGCCACTACGCGGTGGCACGGGATGATGATGGGCACTGGGTTGGCCGCCACGATCTCCCCGATCGCGCGTGCCGGCACTCCGGTACCACTCAGCTCTGCCAGTTCGCCGTAAGTGATCGTCTTCCCATATCCAACGGTCCTCAGTGCTCGCAGAACTGCCTCGGTCACAGGTTCCATTGGAGGTAGATCGAGCGGCAGCGTGAAGTCCCGCCGCTGTCCGGCGAAATACTCGCGCAGCTGTCCGAGGGCCATTTGCACGATCTCATCGGGCTCGGTTGATGCGCCTCGCGGTCGCAGGCGCCACCCAACCTCCCGTACGCCAGCAGGTCCGGCCAGGACGCCAATCACGCCGACCTGGCTGTCGAACTGATCAAAGAAGAGCATGGTCATGATGCAGACCATCGTGCCGCACCGTACTGACAAGTCCTCACTCCCGGCATCCCACGCTGCGTGGGATATTCACGCTGTACATGGCGTGCATGCCATGCACTGCGCAAAGAACCTGGGTACAGCCTCGAGGAAACTGGGGTCGCGGTCACGCTGGGCTGTCGGCGCTCTCGATGACCACAAGGGCATCGCGGTGCACCACGGTACGGTCGTAGCCGGCGCCCAGTTCGGCGGCGAGTTCCCGGGTGCTGCGGCCGAGCAGGGCAGGCAGCTCGTCGGAGTCGTAGTTCACCAGGCCGCGGGCCACAACTGACCCATCCGGCCCGACCAGCTCTACTGGCTCGCCAGACGAAAACTGGCCCTTCACAGCAGTGATGCCGGCCGGGAGCAACGAAGCCTTGCGCTGGGTAAGCGCGCGGACGGCCCCAGCGTCAAGGACCAGAGTGCCGCGAGCATCGCTGGCATGGCGCAGCCAGAGCAGCCGCGTCGGCCGGCGGCGGCCCGTCGGATGGAACAACGTTCCTACGTCCTCACCCGCTAGTGCTGCCTCGGCCTGCTCCGCGGTTGTCAAGACGACCGGAATCCCCGCCGAGGTGGCAATCCGCGCCGCATCGATCTTGGTGACCATGCCTCCAGTTCCGATGGCCGTGCCGCGCGTATGGAAGTCGACATCGGCGAGGTCCGCCTCGCTCAATATCTCGCTGATCTTGCGCGCCTCCGGCTTGGCAGGGTTCGTGCTGTAGAGCGCCGCGACGTCGCTGAGCAGCACGAGCGCATTGGCATGGACGAGGTGCGCCACTAGGGCGGCGAGCCTGTCGTTGTCGCCGAACCTGATTTCATGGGTGGCAACGGTGTCGTTCTCGTTGACGATGGGCACCACACCGAGCTCGAGCAGCCGGCCGAAGGTCCGGTACGCGTTGCGGTAGTGCGAGTGACGGGTGACATCGTCCGCGGTGAGCAGCACCTGACCCACGCCGAGCTGGTGCGCGTTGAACAGCTGCGTGTAACGGCCCATCAGCAGGCCCTGGCCGACCGAGGCAGCCGCCTGCTGCGTGGCGAGGTCGCGCGGTCGCGCCTTGAGGCCAAGCGGGGCGAGCCCCGCCGCGATGGCACCTGACGAGACCAGGACAATCTCGCGCCCAGCCAGCCTGGCGCGTGCCAGTACGCCGACCAGCTGTTCGATCGATTGCGGATCGATACCACCGTCGGGGGTCGTCAGTGACGATGAACCGACCTTGACCACCACTCGGCGAGCGCCTGCCAGCTCTTCACGCATCGTCGTCGCTTGAACCCGGATCGTATTGCTCGTCCGATGCGTGATAGGCCCGGTCCTTCTCTCGGCGACGCTGTGCGGCAGGTCGTTCCTCGATCAACCTCTGGTCCTCGCCTCGCGGGCTGAGGATCTCCGCACCGATATCTATCTGGGGAGCGAAGTCGAAGATCACCGCATTCTCGCCACCAATGGCGACGCCGTCGCCCGACTGTGCGCCAAGTTCAAGCAGCCGGTCTTCGATCCCAATGCGATGCAGCCGGTCGGCGAGGTAACCGACGGCCTCTGCGTTGGAGAAGTCGGTCTGCCGTACCCACCTCTCCGGCTTGTCACCGCGTACCCGCCACAGCTCGCCCTCCCGCGTCACGGTGAACTCCGCCCGGTCGCCGCTCGGTTTGGGTCGGATGATGATCCGTGCGGGCGGAGGCGGCGGTTCAGCGGCACGTCGAGCCTTGACCAGGTGGGCCACTGCGTAGATCAACTCGTGCAGGCCTTGGCCGCTTCTGGTTGAGATCGGGAAGACCTGCAGCCCACGGTCCCGCAAGTCGCCAGCAGCGAACTCGGCAACTTGCTGAGCATCCGGGATGTCGATCTTGTTAAGGGCGAGGAGCCGCGCCCGGTCTTCCAGCCCACCGTGCGCTTTGAGTTCGGCCTCGATCACCTCAAGATCAGTGATCGGGTCACGACCTTGCTCGTAAGTAGCGCAGTCGATCACATGGACGATCACCACGCAACGTTCGATGTGGCGCAAGAAGTCGAAGCCAAGCCCGCGTCCCTCGCTGGCACCGGCGATCAGCCCAGGCACGTCGGCGACTGTGAAGCTGACATCACCGGCGACCACGACGCCCAGGTTGGGCACCAACGTCGTAAAGGGATAGTCAGCAATCTTGGGCCGGGCACGGGAGATGGCTGCGATCAATGATGACTTTCCGGCGCTCGGAAAGCCCACGAGCCCAATATCGGCGACAACCTTCAACTCCAAGGTGATCGTCCGACTCTCACCCTCCTCACCCAGCAAGGCGAACCCAGGCGCCTTCCGAGCGGGTGATGCTAGGGCAGCGTTGCCAAGCCCGCCGCGACCACCCCGCGCAACGACGTGTTCTGCCCCATCGCCGGTCAAATCTGCGATTTGCTCGCCGGTCACCGCATCGATGATCACAGTGCCGTTGGGTACCGGGAGGAAGACGTCCTCGCCACGTGCGCCGTTCTGATGGTCGCCGCGGCCCGGCTGGCCGTTGGTCGCGCGCCAGTGAGCCTGCCGATGGTAGCCAACCAAAGTGGTCAACCCGGCATCGACGCGAATGATCACCGAACCACCATCACCACCCTTCCCACCGTCGGGACCGCCGAGAGGCTTGAACTTCTCGCGATGGATGGAGGCGCACCCGTTCCCGCCGTGGCCGGCGTGCACATGCAGCGTGACTCGGTCCACGAATGTGGGGATCGCAGCCATCACCGGTGCCTCCTCTTGGTGGTCAGTAACACGCAAAGGGCGGCCCACACGTCTGGGCCACTCTTTTCGGCGTTAAGCGTTAGTCGATTTACTTTGCCGAGGTGGCCTCGGCTGGCCCGGAAAAAATGGACGCGGAATCGGACGCACCCGGCGTGACATTAACCACGCGGCGGCCGCGCCGCGTGCCGAACTCAACATACCCCGCGACCAGGGCGAACAAGGTGTCGTCGCGGCCCCGGCCGACCCCGTCGCCCGGGTGGAAGTGGGTGCCGCGCTGCCTGACGATGATCTCTCCCGCGTTCACCAGCTGGCCGCCGAACCGCTTGACGCCGAGCCGCTGAGCGTTGGAGTCCCGGCCGTTTCGCGTCGAGGACGCGCCCTTCTTGTGTGCCATGTCGTCGCCTCAGCTCTTGATATCGGTGACTTTGATCTTGGTGTACCGCTGACGGTGACCCTGGCGCTTGCGGTAGCCGGTCTTGTTTTTGAACTTCAAAATGCGGATCTTCGGACCCTTGGTCTCCGCAAGCACCTCGGCGGTCACTGATGCCGAGCCAAGGGCCGATGCATCTGAGGTCACGGTGTCACCGTCGACGAGCAGCAGCGGGCTCAGGCTGATGCTGGAGCCGACCGCGTTGTCGAGGCGGTCGATCTCGAGGACATCGCCGACAGCGACCTTGTGCTGGCGGCCGCCACTCCGCACGATCGCGTACACGCCTGACCTGCTCTCTCTAGCTGTCTGATTGGGTGGTGTGCAACACAAGAGTGAGGGCACACGCCAGCGCACGCCGCAGCGTGCGCACCGAGGGTCTAGGCTACGCGGCGGCTCCCAACAGGGTCAAACCGTCTGCGTATTCCCCCGCAAAGATAGCTTCACTAAGGATGGGAGGAGATCGTGCGCAGCATTACCGCCATTCTCAACGTCTCGCTAGATGGAGTGATCCAGGCTCCTGGCAGACCCGATGAGGACACCCGAGGTGGGTTCGACCGTGGCGGGTGGGCCGTGCCGTACGGCGACGAGGTCATGGCTCAGCGGATGGGGGAAGGCATGTCTTCGTCTGGAGCGATGCTGTTCGGTCGACGGACCTATCAGGACTTCTACGGGTATTGGCCACAGCAGACCGACAACCCGTTTACGCCGTACCTCAATCAGGCGACCAAGTATGTGGTCTCCAGCACGCTCTCCGAGCCGCTTCCCTGGCAGAACTCGATCCTGCTTTCTGGCGACGCGTCGCGTAACGTCGCCGACCTGAAGGCCGAGTCGGGCCCCGACCTGGGCATCGTAGGCAGCGGCCAGCTGGTGAGGTCGCTGCTTGCGGCAAATCTGATCGACCGGTATCTGGTGCTGATCCATCCGCTCGTGCTGGGTCAGGGGCGCCGCCTCTTCGACGAACGCGGACCTGGCGCGAACTTCGAGCTGGTCGACAGCGTGGCCACGACCAAAGGGGTGATCATTGCGACGTACCAACTGCGATGACTAATTCCCTGCCAGATGCAGCTGTGTTGCGGCTAGATGATCAATGGATTTGGGATTCGTGGGTTGTTGACGACGGCGATCTCTACCACCTCAAAGCTCCACGTGCTCTGGGCAACCCCGACCAGAGCCATGTCAACGCCACGGTTGGTCACGCAACCTCCCGCGACCTGATCAGCTGGGACTACTGGGCGAGTGTTTTGGGCCCGCGAAAGGCAGCGAGGCTGCGTTCGATGATCTGGCCGTCTGGCGGGGATCGGTGGTTCGTGATCATGATGAGTGGCGGATGTTCTATACAGCGATCTCCAAAGCTGGTCATCACATCTACGACCAGCGGATCGGCTCAGCCGCCTCTGATGATCTTCATCACTGGCGGGCCGGTGCTGCGCCAGTGGTGCTTCCGGATTCCCGCTGGTACAAGAC
>JBKPBV010000073.1:0-17479 GCA_046727055.1 Actinomycetota bacterium
GCCGTACCCGCCGGGCAGGACTGCGCCGGGAAGTGCAACGACGACGGAGTCGCCAACCTCGAAGTTGTGCGCACCGCAGACCACGCTGCGGGAGCCGGAGCTGTCATTGTGGGAACCAACATCGACCTGGCACCAGCGGATCGACTTGCCGTTGGAATGAACCTCGACCTCGTACGCCAGCACCCTGCCGATCACTAGCGGACCGGTGATTTCGGCACCAACCTGGTCGACGGTCTCGACCTCCAAGCCAGCTCTGATCAGCGCTTCACCGACGCTACGGCCACCAAGATCATCTGGCAGGGCGGCGTATTCGCGGAGCCAGCTCAATGGCGCCCTCATTTTGCGCGCTCCTGCGCGCCTCGGGGATTCAAGGGGGTCGTCCCCCTTGCTGTAATCATCGAGCAGTTCCTACCAGTGCATGGCTGAAACGCACATCGCCTTCGATCATGTCGCGCATGTCTTCGGCATTGTTCCGGGACATCAGGGTGCGGTCCACGCCCATGCCGAAGGCGAAGCCGGAATAGGCGTCTGTGTCAATACCGCAGGCCTGGAGCACTCGCGGGTTGACAATTCCCGAGCCGCCCCATTCGATCCAGCCTTCGCTCTTACAGGTGCGACAGGGGTTGTCAGGGTCACCGACCGAAGCACCGTGACATACGAAGCACTCGACATCGACCTCGGCAGATGGCTCAGTGAAGGGGAAGTAGTTGGGTCGCATTCGAGTCCTCGTCGTCTCACCGAACATGGCGCGCGCGAAATGATCAAGGGTTCCCCGCAGATGACCGAGCGTGATGCCCTTGTCCACGGCCAATCCCTCGATCTGGTGGAAGACGGGTAGATGCGTGGCGTCGTACTCATCGTCCCGGTAGACCCTGCCCGGGCAGACCACGTAGACCGGTAACTCGCGAGTGAGCAATGCCCGCACCTGTACTGGCGAAGTGTGCGTTCGCAGCACCACGCCGCCATCCTCGGGCTCGACGAACAGCGTGTCCTGCATCGTGCGCGCGGGATGGTCAGGGATGAAGTTGAGCGCGTCGAAGTTCATCCACTCGGCCTCGAGCTCCGGGCCCTCGGCGACCTCCCAGCCCATGGCAACGAAGGCATCCTCCATCAGATTCATCAGCGCGGTGATGGGGTGTACGGCGCCAACTGGCTGGGTGTGGACCGGAAGCGTTACATCGACCCGCTCCTCTACCAGGATGCGCGCAACCTCGGCGGCCTGGAGCTGCTCCTTACGTGCTTGGAGCGCCTCGTTGATCGTCCCGCGGGCCCGACCGACGCGTACGCCAGCCTCCTTGCGGGCCTGAGGCGGCAACGCGCCGATCTCCTTGTTGGCGAGTGCGATCGGTGAGCGGTCGCCGGCGTGTGCCAGTCGCGCTTGCTTGAGCTGGGCCACCGAGGTCGCAGCCGCAAACGCTGCCAGGGCCTGCGCCACCATGGCGTCAATGCTTTCGGCGTTCAGCGGTGTGACCTGAACAGGGTCGTAGCTGGTGTTCGGCCCGGACATGACTCCCCTCGCAGGTGGACTGTGACATACGTTGCGCCTGGGACAGTCTAGGAATGATGTCCGAGCGCTGCCATGAGGTTTAGGGAGTGGACCCCTTGACCCGTTGGGCGGTAGCGGAGGCGTACAGGAAGACAGCGGCGGCGGTCGAGAGGTTGAGGCTCTCGGCTTGCCCGTAGAGCGGCAGCGCGACCAAGCGGTCCACCATTGCCCTGTGGTGCGGCTGCAGGCCCCACGCCTCGTTGCCCATCACCCACAGAATGGGTCCAGCCAGCTCGCCTGATCCAGCAAGGTCATTGATCGTGTGGGGAGCCGCGGCGTCAGTGCCGAAAATCTGCAGGCCTGATTCGCGCGCTTGGGTGATGGCTGCATGCACGCTTACTCCAACAGCGAGCGGCAGATGAAACAGGCTGCCGGCAGTCGCGCGTACGGTCTTGGCGCTGTAAACATCGACGGAATCCTGACTGACCAGGACCGCGTCAGCGCCAAACGCGTCAGCACATCTGATGACAGTCCCGAGATTGCCTGGATCGCGAACCTGATCACAGAGCACTACAAGCTGAGGCATGCCCGCAAGCGCCTCATCGGTAGGAACGTCGATCATCTGGCAGACCGCAACGAGTCCTTGAGGCGTCACGGTTGCGGCTAACTCGGTGACGGCTCGGCTAGGTGCGACAGAAATCCGAACCCCTGCATTGCCCGCGGCGTCAACGAGATCGCGATGACGCTCGATCGTGTCGTCAGCCACGATCAATTCGATGACCGTGCCCTGCCGAAGCAGCGCTTCCGAGATGACCTGACGCCCCTCGGCAAGAAAACGCCGAGCCACCTGGCGTTGCTTTCGACGCGACAGCCCGCGAGCCGCTCGCAGCATTCTTTGTGAGGCTGCAGGAAGGCCTGACAGTGCGGCCTCAGGCAGCGGTAGCGTCGGCGGCCGGCGCATTCGTCTTGGCCACCTCAACCAACGCGGCGAAGGCCGCAGGATCTGTCACCGCAAGATCGGCGAGGATCTTGCGGTCCACCTCGATCCCCGCGGCCTTGAGGCCGGAGATGAAGCGGTTATAGGTCATGCCTTCTGCCCGGGCCGCAGCGTTGATCCGCTGAATCCACAGCTTGCGGAAGTCGCCCTTGCGAGCGCGGCGGTCACGATAGGCATAAACCAGCGAATGGGTCACCTGCTCCTTGGCTTTGCGGTACAGCCGAGAACGCTGTCCGCGATAACCGGACGCCTGCCCAAGAACTTCACGACGTTTCTTCTGTGCATTGACGGAGCGCTTGACGCGTGCCATCGCTGTTACTCCTTAGGTTCCTGGCGTGCCGCTGCACGCCTCGAGGGTCCAAGGGGTCGTCCCCCTTGCTCTGCTCATTGGTACAGGGGCTCTTAGGCGCTCTTGCCGAGCAGTCTCTTGGCCTTGGCAGCATCGCCGGGCGCCAGCACGGCGTCACCATCCAGGCGTCGGGTGCGCCTGCTGGGCTTGTGCTCATTCAGGTGCATCTTGCCTGCCTTGCGGTGCATGACCTTGCCGGTGCCGGTGAGCCTGAACCGCTTCTTGGCACCGGAGTGCGACTTCATCTTCGGCATGTGTGATCCATTTCTTCTCTATGTGTTGCTGTCAAACGGCATTGCCGTACGTCGAGGCCTAGCCCAGGTCTATGTCGGGATCGAGATTGTCGGCCGGTCCGCGACGCTTCTTCGTTGCTGGCTGCGCCGCGGCCTGCGCTCGCCGATCGGCCTGCTCACTGCGCTCCGCGGCTGCGTCGGCGAGCCGTTCGGCAGCGCGGCGATCGCGCTCCGCCTTGATCTCCGCACGGGCCTCGGTCTTCTTCTTGAGTGGACCGAGGACCATCAACATGTTCCGTCCATCCTGCTTGGGCGAGGACTCGACGAAGCCGTAATCGTCGACGTCGGCGGCCAGCTTCTTCAATAGGTTGTAACCCAGCTCAGGTCGCGACTGCTCGCGGCCCCGGAACATGATCGTGATCTTGACTTTGTCACCCGCTTTCAGGAAGCGTACGACGTGACCCTTCTTGGTCTCATAGTCGTGACTGTCGATCTTCGGCCGAAGCTTCATTTCCTTGATCACCGTGTTGCTTTGATTGCGGCGGCTCTCGCGGGCCTTCTGGGCGTTTTCGTATTTGAACTTGCCGTAGTCCATGAGCTTCGCAACAGGCGGCCGCGCCATAGGCGCGACTTCCACTAAATCCAGCTCTGCCTCTCGCGCGAGGCGTAAGGCGTCCTCGATACGTACGATGCCGACCTGCTCCCCGGCCGGTCCGACGAGCCGGACCTCAGGGACGCGAATTCGATCGTTGATTCGCGGTTCGGTGCTGATATGTCCTCCAGTTGGTTGTAGTTGGTTGACCAACCAGGCGGCACCGAATCCGTGTGCGGCGACCCAAACGACCAAGGGTCTCCGCGTACGCGAAGACCCCGAAACCCGCGAGGAAGGGAATCCACAGTCCTCGCAGACCGACCCGACAACAGTCGTTAGCTGACGCTGTTCGGGTGGGAGATCAGGTCTCCACTTGCGGACTCAGTGCACGACTGAATCGGTCGCAGTCAAGATATCACCGCGGGCCTGATTGGCCACATGTGCGCTACCTCAATGTCGCTTGAACGCGCCGCAACGAACACGTATTCCCTGGTCATCGCAAGATTCAGGTTCGGTGAGTCAATCGCGGGCAGGAAGGATCCAGCCGAATTCACCGTCAGCCAACTCGACGAGCCGATGACCGGCTGCCAGTTCGGCCAAGACCTCGCCGTCGATTACCAGCGCATGTGGACCCGCCGCGTCGATGAGCACAGCGGCCAAATTCTCGGTCTGGGCAGCGCGCGCCGCGACATCCACAGTGACCGGTACAGGCCGAGAATCCGGCTGCCAGCGCTGGAGTGCATCGAGCCCAGTAAAGGCCAGCAGCGCCCGACGCCCGTCCCGGGCTTGAAGTGACACCACCGACATCTCCGCTTCCTTGTCCGAGGCGAGCCCAGCGAGTGTCTCTCCTAGGCGGGTTGTGGTGGCGACGACCGGTACCAGCAGTCGGTCGCCACAGAGCGCGGCAACGGCTCTGAGGTAGGCGAGCGGCGTGGCTTCGGTGGCCGCCCTGGCGACCAGCCGACGAGTCTCGGGAGATGCTGCACCGGTGTCACCGGGAAACGGGGAGGCTGCGAGTCGCCGTTGTTGATCCATGCCTCCACCTCTACTTCGACGCCAAGTCCGGGGAACCCGGGTGCTCTCCCCCATCGCCACTCACTGTCGAGCGTGGCACATTGGGAGAATGCCTGCTGTTGACACCGTATTGCTCCCCCTCTGCGTTGGACTCACACTGCTTGGCGTCATTGCCACTGGCGTTGCGTGGCGACGAGGCAACAAAGGCCGGGTGATTCAAGGCATCGGCTTGGCGCTTGCTCCGATCGCTCTCTATTTCAGTGGCCTTCTCAGGTTGCTCTGGAACGCCATCGTCGCGTTTGGAACATGGGCCTCCGAGATCATCTTCTCGCCTGCCGTCTGGTTCGGCCTCTCATTGCTTGGCCTTTGCATTGTGCTGTGGGTGGTGGGCGGCGTGGTCGCCCGGCGGTACCCCACTCGTCAGAGCAAGGGCGCGGACGCCCAGTCAACAGCGAAGGCACTGCCCGCCAAGAAGGCAACTGGCAAAGCCAGCCGCAGCCAGCCGCCCGTCGATGAGGAGATGGCCGAGATCGAGGCGCTCCTGAAGTCCCGCGGCATCGAATGACCCCGAGTTGTCAGAATCCCAGCACCAAATATGGTGCTCAGGTTCTGACAACTCGGCGTTAAGGAGCCGCGAGGAAGCGGCGGTGGCGTACCCGGAGCTCGTTCACTGCTTCTGTCGCGAGCGGGCCGTCGACCGTCTGGATGCCCATCATTTGCCGTTTGTCTGCTTCCAAATCAGCCTCGAAAGGGCTGCCATCGGCAGGCCTGAGCAACAGCAACGCCCACGGATCTCCTGGGCGCAGGATGATCTTGTGGACGCGCTCCCACGGCACCGCGTGTACACGCAGACCGTTGCGAATCCGAAGGCCGGTCGGATCGGCGCGGACGTAACTGCTCGCCAGTGCCACCATCACCGCGACGAGGAATGCCAGGACGGCAAAAAGCGTCAAAAGCTGTGACAGCGTGAAGAGCGCGCGAACCTCAGCCGGCAGGAGGAACCAGCCGATGGCTGTGAGAGCGCAGAGGGCGACCGTGGCTATGATCACGATCATCCGCACTCGATGGGGACGCGCCACATAGATGCTGTGATCGTGACTCTCCTCAGCCACAGGTCACGACGCTAGATGCGGCATGCGGCGATGTCGGTGACCAGAATCGCACGCGCGCCCAACGCCCAGAGGTCATCCATGATCTGCTGCGCATCCGCTCGCGGCACCATGGCCCGAACGGCCCGCCACCCTTCCTTCGCCAACGGGGACACCGTAGGTGACTCCAACCCCGGGGTGATCGCACAGGCCTCCTCGACAAGGGCGTCGGTGACGTCGTAGTCCATCATGACGTAGTTGCGGGCGACCAGAACCCCGTTCAATCGGCGCTCCAGCTGGTCCAGGCCGGACGGGGCGTCCGCGCCCGCACGGCGGATCAAGATCGCTTCGGAGCGCAAGATCGGATCGCCGAACAGCTCCAGCCCGGCTTCCCGCAGAGTGGTGCCGGTTTCGACCACGTCAGCTATGACATCGGCAACCCCGAGCCGGATGGCGGTTTCCACGGCACCATCCAAAGCGATGAGACGGGTCACGACACCGTGATCGTTGAGGTAGGACCTGACGAGCTCTGGGTACGATGTGGCCAGCCGGAGATCATGCAATCGATCTACCGACATCCGACTGCCCTGTGGCGCCGCAAATCGGAACTGGCTGCGCGCGAAGCCCAACGGCAGGACCTCGATTGCGTGCGCGCGGGAGTCCAGCAGCATGTCCCGGCCGGTAATGCCCACGTCTAGCGTTCCCTCGCCGACGTAAACCGCGATGTCGCGTGGGCGCAGGTAGAAGAACTCGACACCGTTGACTTCGTCAAGAAGTGCCAGTTCTCCACCCGATCGTTGGGCGTAGCCAGCCTCCCGCAGCATCTCGGCCGCAGGCTCGGACAAGGAGCCCTTGTTAGGCACAGCCACCTTGATCAGCGGCTTCTCCATGCCAGGCAGGGTCGAATTCACGGCCCTCATCCTAGGTGCTGAGTTACAAGCGGCTGTAAATATCTCCGAGGTCAAGATCAAGGGTCAGCATCAACACCTGGATGTGGTAGAGCAGTTGGCTGATCTCCTCGGCGGCCTGTTCCTTGGACTCGAATTCCGCGGCCATCCACACCTCAGCGGCCTCCTCGACGATCTTCTTGCCGATCTCGTGTACGCCGGCGTCGACCCGAGCAACTGTTGAGGAGTTCTGGTCGTGACTCGCAACCTTGGCTGTGAGCTCAGCAAAGAGGCTGTCGAAGGACTTGGCGGCTGGCACGCCGGCCAGCCTACGACCGATCGTGACGTCAGCCGACGGTTTCCACCTCCGGAGTGGCAACGCCTCCCGGAGGCGCCTCAGGCCGCTCTCGACGTTCGATCCGTAGCCAGGCCACGAAGCCAACGACGCAGAACCCGCCATAGAAGATGTACATGATCGCCGAAGGGTAGTACCCGGCGATGAGTAGCAACGGAACGCCGACGGCGTCAACTGCGATCCAGATCAGCCAGAACTCGACCCAACCACGGGCCATGCCGTACGTCGCCAGGATCGAGCCCGTCAGGATCCAGGCATCGGCCAGTGGACCCCAGGACCCCAGTGCCTTCAGCACGAAATAGAAGATCGTGGTGAGAGCCAGAGCGCTCACGAGAAGTTGTAGGCGACCGCTCGCGCCGGCCCACCGTGGGCGTACGCCAACGCCCTCATCAGCGTGCGACTTCCGGAACTGATACCAGCGCACCCAGCCGTACACGCTGACGATGATGAAAAAGACCTGGCGGCCGGCCTGGCCCCACAAGTCCAGCTTCTGGGGAGTGTCGAACGGGCCACCGATGGCAGTGCCAACGAAGACGGTGAACAACAAGACGTTGCCCACAATGCCGACAGGCCATGCGGCGACCTTGCGTTGCATGCCCAGCAGAGCGCTTGCCAACCCGAACCCATTGCCGATGATCTCCCGCCACAGAATGACGCTCGCACCGACATGGAGCTCGGCTTGCAGCAACCGCAGGAGTACCTCTTGGAGATCCATTGATCCCTCCACTCATCCGGTCGCACGAATGCCGGGGGTGGAGGCGCCCACATCGACGCGCAATGCTGCACAGCGATGAAGCGCTCGCGTGGACCTCCCATCCGGACTTTCACCGTCGGTTGTGGAGTTTCACCACATCAACCCTGCGCTGGAGGCGAAGGGGTCGCGGACTGTCACCGCCGGTTCGGACTTGCACCGACCCCGGTACACGCGCGAGTTCTCAACTCGTCGGGCACACTCTACTCCGACTCGTCAGCGTCGGCTGGTCGGCCCAGCGGCCACGGACGCTGACAACTCGGTGGAGCGTGGTTAGAGCACCACGCCAAGAAGCGCCTCGCAGGCGCGGGCGACCAGCGGTGGCGCTTCAGCGTCATCACTATCGATCGCGGCCGACGCTCCGGCCCACGCGTCCACGGCGGCGAGCGCGGAGGGCGCATCCAGGTCCTGGGCGAGGGCGGCGCGCAGTTGGAACAGCACCTCGTCGGCGTTCAGGCCAGCCGCTAGCCGGACTGCCTCTCGCCATCGGTTGAGGCGGCCCTGTGCGGAGGCCAGCAGCTCATCGCTCCATTCCCAATCCTCGCGGTAGTGGTGCGCGAGCAAGGCAAGCCGGATGGCCATTGGGTCTACGCCAGATGATCGCAAAAAGGATACGAACACCAGATTGCCCTTCGACTTCGACATCTTCTCGCCGTCCAAGCCAACCATGCCGCTGTGCAGGGTCGCCTTGGCAAACGGTTGGTCGGTGGCCACTCGACCCTGAGCTGCACAAATCTCGTGGTGCGGGAAGATCAAGTCGGTGCCACCAGCCTGAACATCAAAGCCGGTCCCGAGCCGATCAAGGGCGATGGCTGTGCACTCGATGTGCCATCCGGGTCGGCCCGCGCCGAGCACCGACTGCCAGCTCGGCTCGCCGTCCCGGGCACGGCGCCATACCAGGGAGTCGAGGGGAGCCTTCTTGCCCGGCCGATCAGGATCGCCGCCGCGCTCTGCGAAGATCGCTATGGCGTCTTGCTCAGAAAGGTGGGCGAGCGATCCAAACTCTGAGTCACTCGCCTGTGCGAAGTACAAGTCCTCGAACTCCTCGTCGTCCACCGGATAGACGGCCTGGCGCCGCCTCAGGTGATCAATCAAATCCACGATCAATGGCATGGACTCGATTGCACCCACATAATGTCGTGGAGGCAGCACGTTCAGTGCCGCCATGTCCTCTCCGAAGAGCTGAGTCTGCTGCTCCGCGAGGCTCGCCCACTCGATGCCGGCTTCAGCTGCCCGCTGCAACAGCGGCTCGTCAATATCGGTCACGTTTTGGACGTGGTTCACCTCGAGGCCGCGATCGCGCCAGACGCGATTGAGCAGGTCGAAGGCAATGTAGGTGTTGGCGTGGCCGATGTGAGTTGCGTCGTACGGAGTGATTCCGCAGACGTACATGCGCGCAGTACCGGTGCTCGGGCCGACTGGTATCAGCTGTCGCTCTGCGGAGTCGAATGCTTGCAACGGATGGAGGGCCGTTGCGGGCGGAAGCCGAGGCACCGGACGGGAACACCAAGCATGCATGGCGTCACACTATCCGGCGGCGCTTCGGGCCAGCTGGATCGCGCGCCGCCGTCCTGAGGAGAAGCGAGCCGACACGCTATTCGTCCACGAGTGACGACGAAGTAGGCGGCCTAAAGGCGCGATCCGCGAGCGGTAGCGAGCAATTCAGCATCAGAACGGCGGCCACGGGATCGAGGGCCACTGGCCCCGGGGCCGTGGCATCCGCCGCCGGGTGAGTAGCCAGTCTGCACGGCGTACCAGCGCGGCGATCTCGCGATCACTGAGCAGCTCGCGGAGCTGATCCGGCGCCTCATCGCGAGCCTTGCCAACTGCGGCCAGCTCCCGCCCATTGAGCTCACAGCCTGCCCATCCCCAGAGCAGGGTGCGCAGTTTGTGATCAGTATGGAAGCTCACACCATGATCAACTCCAAAGACTCGGCCAGCGCTACCGAGGATGTGGCCGCCTTTGCGATCGGCGTTGTTGATCAATACGTCGAACACCGCGAGTAGGCGGAGATCGGCCACATCAGCGTGGATCACCGACACCGGGCGATCATCGCCGTCAAGACCCTCCACCGAGGCAAACCAGCCATGCTTCGGGAGGGTTGAGCTTGGGACAAGATCAACAAGCTGGTTGGTGGCGGCTTCGTCAACCTGAACCCAGACCTGAAGCGATCCGGGTCCGAACGGCCCGTCCATCAACACCGTGACCGGCACGCAATCAAAGCCGCCGATTCGGGACACCTCGTACGCGGCAACCTCGCGAAGCCCTAGTGTGTGGTGCGGGAAGTCCCAGAGCGGCCGCTCCCCCTGCAGCGGCTTGTAGACACACTCGACCGGCGTATGGCCGATCTGCAACTCCACCAGGTATGTGGCATTGGATGCATAAAACAGTCGGCCGGTGATCTTCAGCTCCCCGTGCCGCAGCTCTGCTGTCAGCGCAGGATGCGGTGGCCGGGCGTCACCGTCGGTCAATCGGCCAAGATCATCAACAGTCACCGCAGAATCAGTCGAACAGCGGCAGGCGGTAGCCATTGGCTCGTGGACAGATGTGCCCGTGCGGGTCGATCGGCTGCAGGCAGAACGGACAAGATGGTCGGCCTGCAGCAACGAGGGCTTGAGCCCGGGCAACGAAGTCCCTCGCGTACGAGGCGGTGATCTTGACCACAAAGACCTCGTCAGCCTCGATTTCGTCAGGCTCCTCGGCGGTTGGGGCTGGCTGTGCCTCGGCCTGCTCCTCCTCCTCCTCGACATCGACGTTGGAGAACAACTCGATGACGATGCGGTCGATGCTCGGATCCCAGGCAATCGTCATGGTGCCAACCCGGAACTCCTCGTTGATCGGGGCATCCAATGGATCGGTGTCGCGCGGCTGGGACGAAGCGGGCGGAACGTTAACCTCGCCTGCGCTGCGCCGCAACACTTCGTCAAGCACGCGGTCCAGGTGTTCGGCCAGCACCGAGACCTGCTGCTTCTCGCACACGACGCTGGTAATGCGATTTCCCTCTCGCGCCTGTATGAAGAACGTCCGCTCTCCGGGCCGACCAACCGTGCCTGCAACGAACCGATCGGGCGCGTCATAGCGGTGCACCAGAATCGCCATGCGTAACAGGGTAAGTCAGTTGGTCAATGCGCTGGGGACCATTCGACGTGCCAGGATCTCGGCCCGGATGCTCAGTCGGCCACGCCGATCGCGCCCATCCCGCCTCCCACCGCTACCTCGTCCGATGTCTTTCGCCGGCGGCTGCGCGCTTTCCGCCGCGGCGGTGACAAGAAGGCCGCCAGATCGACTGTCGTGGAGTTGGCGGTGATCAAATAGGTGCGGGCTGTGCTGTAGCGAACGATCGAGATGGATCCAGGGTCGACGACAATCCGCTGGAAACTGTCCAAATGCATTCCGAGTGCGTCGGCCAAGATTGCCTTGATCGGGTCCCCGTGCGAGACAGCCGCCCAGACAGCGTGAGGCCCATGCTTGGCCTCAATTCGCGCGTTCCAGGCGCGCACTGCGCCGATTGCCCTCGCAGACATCTCCGACATTGATTCCCCGCCGGGAAAACGTACGGCTGAGGGTTGCTGCTGGAGTGCGCCCCACAGCTTGTCTTTGCTGAGCTCACGGAGCGACTTGCCGGTCCATTCGCCATATCCGCACTCCACCAGGCCCTGCTCCACGGCCATGACACAGCTGTCGGACTGGGCTGACAGCAGCGCCTGAGCCGTCTGCCGGCAGCGGCGCAGCGGTGAGGTGACGATCGCTCGCAACTGCACACCTGACAAGCGTGTGGCGAGCTCGGCAGCCTGCTGCTCACCCGTCGCATCCAGCCCGACCCCTGACGAACGCCCGGCAAGAACCCCGGCCGTATTCGCCGAGGTCCGGCCATGGCGGATCAGCAACACCGTGGTCATGGCGCCGAGGCTACAGATGCCGAGGCTACGGAGTCAGGGAGCGGTACCGGCCGCGTAGGTAGCACAGCAGATCGTCGGCCGGATCGGATGGAATATCGACCCACTCCACGACTGCTCGGAGCAGCAGACCCCAACCTGCATGGTCAGGATCCGGCTTGAGCCGCGCGCCAATCCAGCCAAGGGAGCCATCCAGTACCGGGCCCCAGTCGGTGTTTTGCCAGGTGGCAAGGGTGAAAGGGCCGCCAGGCGCAGGTACCACGCCGGCAAATGCATCGGCCAAGGCGCGCTGCTGCCACCCCAGCAAGTTCACCGTAAGCGTCGGGCTTTTGGCTAGCACGTCTGCCAGCGGAGCCTCCTCGTCGATCAGTCCGACGACTTCTCCTGGATCACCGTCGGCGACCAGGAACGACGAAACCGTCCAGCCGGCCCGCTTGCCGTCGGCGGCGGCCGCCCAGATGCTAACCGGGCACGCCATCCGGCCACGGAAACGGCGTAGCGGATTCCGGTCCTGCTCGCCCACCGCAAACGGGTGGCTGTGATGGATCGTCACCTCAATAGTTCTACACGGCGCTATGACATCGGTTTGCCTCCGGCGACTGCAGGAGCTTTCGGCGAAGGGCCAGCAAACCACTGCGCGGGTCGCGATGCCGCACTTCACCGAAAGCGACGAAGGAGCCGGAACCTGGCGAACCGATGTCAGAGCGCAATGCACACGCCGCTATGACTGGATGTGGCGTGGATCACGCCCAGGCCGCGCACTGGCGACCGGGTTGCTCTGTCACAACCTCTACCGTGGACCGGGTGCCCGCGCGAGCGCGGTGACAAGGCGAGGAGCGATATCGATGGGCTGGCTGGAGGCACTGGTGCTTGGCATCGTGCAGGGCCTGACGGAATTTCTCCCCATCTCCTCCAGCGCTCATCAATCGATCGTGGGTCAGGCCTTTGGGGGTTACGATCCCGGGT
This sequence comes from Actinomycetota bacterium, assembly GCA_046727055.1. Taxonomy (GTDB): domain Bacteria; phylum Actinomycetota; class Actinomycetes; order Propionibacteriales; family Propionibacteriaceae; genus Microlunatus. The sequence goes on from JBKPBV010000073.1 coordinate 12,616, forward strand.
CGGCCTTCACCGCGATCACTCAGCTCGGCACCGAGAGCGCTGTGATCATCTACTTTCGCAAGGACATCTGGCTGATCATCAAAAACTGGACGCTTGCGTTGATCGGCAGGCTACCGCGCGACGATCATGAGGCCAGGCTGGGCTGGCTGGTGATCATTGGATCGATCCCGATCGTGGTGCTAGGGGTGACATTCCAGGACGCAATCGATCACGGCCTGCGCAACCTCTGGACGACGGCCGCGATGCTTGCCGGCTTCGGCATCATCATCGGGGTAATCGACCGAGTGGCACTGAATGCCCGGCCACTGGAGTCGCTCACCTGGGGACACGGTCTGTTTCTCGGACTGGTGCAGTCACTTGCCTTGATTCCTGGCGTTTCCCGATCCGGTGCGACGATCGCGGGCGGGCTGGCCCTCGGCTACCAGCGGGTAGCGGCCGCCAAGTACTCGTTCCTGCTGGCCATACCCGCGGTCGTTGGCTCCGGGCTCTTCAAGCTGGGCGACGTCTCCTCCGACCCGGTGCCACCGGCCTGGGGCCCGATCGCGCTGGCCACCGTGATCTCATTCGCCATTGGTTACGCAGCGATCGCCTGGTTGCTGCGTTACGTCAGCACCCATACGTTCCTGCCGTTCGTGATCTATCGCATTGCGCTGGCAGCGCTTGTCGTCGTCTTGCTGCTTACTGGGGTGTTGAGCCCATTGGCCCCGATGTGAAGCGTGCGTAGGTCGGCCGGGTGGATGATCGATTTATGAGCCGACTCCTGAGCGTTCCAGCGCTTCAGCGGCGACGGTAAGGGCGTTGAGCTTCTCGTCGACGGAGTCGCCGTACGGCGCCAACGCGCAGGTTGTGACGCCCGAAGCGGCCAGAACCTGAAACCGTTCGGCGATCCGGTCCCGATCGCCGAGCAACGAAGTCTGGTCGATGAAGTCAAACGGAACCACGGCCATGGCGTCGCGCTGCCGGCGGTTCATGAACAGGTCCTGCACCATGGCCGCGGCCTCGGCGAACCCCATGCGTACTGCAAGCGCGTTGTAGAAGTTCTGCTCGCGGCTGCCCATGCCACCGATATAGAGGGCTGCGTAGCCACGGACCTGATCAGCGCAGGCACGTGGATCAGCCCCCACCACTAGCGGGACACTCGGGACGATGTCGAAACCGTCGAGGCTCTTACCGGCCCGGGCGCGACCGGACCGCACCCGCTCCAGCTGCTCCGGCGCAAAGTGCGGTGCGTAGAAGATCGCCAGCCAGCCGTCAACGAGCTCTCCAGCAAGCTCGAGATTCTTGGGCCCGATGGCCGCCAGATAGATGGGAATGTGCTCGCTTACCGGTGCGATGGTCAGCTTGAGCGACTTGCCGACGCCATCAGGCATCGGGATCTGGTAGTGCTCGCCGTGGAAGGCCACCGTCGAGCGCGAGAGCGCTGTATTGACCACCGCGAGGTACTCCCGGGTACGGCTGAGCGGCTTGTCGAACCGTACCCCATGCCAACCTTCGGAGACCTGCGGTCCCGAGACGCCGAGTCCCAGCCGAAAGCGACCGCCGGTCAAGACATCGAGGCTTGCCGCAGTCATCGCAGTCATCGCAGGAGTTCGGGCCGGAATCTGCATGACCGCGGAGCCCACATCGATTCTCGAGGTCTGCGCAGCGAGCCAGGCGAGAACGGTGGGACTGTCCGAGCCGTACGCCTCGGCCGCCCACACAACTGCGAAGCCGAGGGCCTCGGCGTGCTGAGCCAGCCGCAGCTGCCCATGCGGATCCTCGGATCCGATCAGATAGCCGAGGTTGAGCCCAAGCCGCATGCCAGACACGCTAGCGCCCCTGCTAGATTGCTTCGCTCGCTGGCGCGCTCCGCGCGGATCGCGCTTGGTCGCCGCCTACTTCGTCGTCGCTCAGGGACGAAGAACATGTCCCCTCGCTCCTTCTCAGCACGTCGGCACGCGATCCGTTAGGCAGTTAGGGTCTCCCACATGGAAACTCGGCAGGTCGGGTGCAGTGGGCTGCGGGTGTCGCGGCTCGGACTCGGCACCATGACCTGGGGTCGTGATACGCCTGCCGAGAACGCTCACGCGCTGCTAGAGATGTTCTGCGACGCCGGTGGCACATTGATCGACACGGCCGCTGCGTACGGCGGGGGCGACGCCGAGCGTCTTGTCGGCAGGCTGGTGCGCGAGCTTGGCAACAGGGACGAGGTCATCATCGCAACCAAGGCCGGATTCGTGATAAGGAACGGCAAACGGATTGTCGACACCTCTCGCAGGGCATTACTCCGTGATCTCGATGGATCGCTGCGGCGGCTGCAGCTCGACTACATCGACCTGTGGCAGATTCACGCCTGGGGTGAGGCTCCTGTCGAGGAGTCGCTGGAGGCTATTGATCATGCCGTCACGACCGGCAGAGTGCGCTACGCCGGCGTATCAAACTTCGTAGGCTGGCAAACTGCACAGGCCGCCACCTGGCAGCGGGCATTTCCCGGTCGCACGCCACTCATCAGCGCCCAGGTCGAGTACTCCTTGCTCGCGCGTCGGGCCGAGGTCGAGGTGCTCCCGGCCGTGCGAGCCTTTGGCATGGGCTTCTTCGCGTGGTCGGCACTTGGCCGTGGTGTGCTGACCGGGCAATACCGCGGTGGTACGCCGCGCGGGTCCCGGGCGGCGACTGATCACTTCGCGTGGTTTGTCGAGCCTTACCTCGAAGCGCGCAGCCGTGGTGTGGTGGAGGCGGTGGTGCGGGCCGCCGAGGGACTGGGCCTTACGCCACTTCAGGTCGCCTTGCTGTGGGTACGCGATGCTCCAGGCGTCACCGCGCCGTTGCTGGGCGCCCGGACCGCTGGGCAGCTGGCACCAGCTCTGGCTATCGAAGACCAAACACTGCCAGCAGAGATTGCATCTGCCCTCGATGATGTGTCCGGCGGTCCGAACGCTGCCCGGGTTTGAGTTCGTCGTTGCCGAAGGGCACGGCTATGCGCGCACCCGAATGATTTTGCGACGGATCCAGGCGTCGCGGGTGCCGTCTCGATAGCGACGTAGCCGGGCGAGCTCCCAACCCCCGTACTCGGCATGATCAGCCAGCAATTGGCGAACGGCGTTGCGCGAAAGGTGGCGGCCCAGCCGGACGCGCTCTACCTGGTACTCGACACGACCTACGGTCATCGGCGGCCAGCATAGTGTGTGCTCAATCCGTGCTATTGGGGACGCGCCTTATGCCCTGTCAAGGAACCGGTCCAGGACGCGGGCCCCGAACTCAAGCGATTCGGTCGGAACCCGCTCATCGACGCCGTGAAACATGGCCACGAAATCAACCTCGGGCGGCAGCTGTAGTGGGGCAAAGCCGTAACACTGAATGCCGGCGCGGTGCCAAGCCTTTCCGTCGGTCCCCGCGCTAGACAGGAACGGCACCGCCCGGGCCCCGGGATCCTCAGCCGACAGGCATGCCTGCATCGCCTCGACCAACGCTCCAGAGAACTGCGTCTCGACAGACGGCTGGTGGGTGACGACCTCGTATCGGACCTTGTCGCCGATCAAGTCGGCGATCGTGGCATAGAACTCATCTTCGCCCCCTGGCACGAACCGGCCATCGATGCCAGCCATGGCCCTGCTCGGGATCACATTGTGCTTGTTGCCTGCGGCCAGCATGGTCGGGTTGGCCGTATTTGACATCGTCGCTCCAACGACGCGTGCAACGCTTCCGAGTCGAGCCAGGGTTTCCTCGGCACGATCTGGGTCAAGATCAACTTCAAGCACCTCGGCAACTGCCTCGAGGAAAGCGCGCTGTGGTGCGGTGACCCTCCGCGGCCACTCGTACGCGCCGATCCGGGCAACGGCCGCGCTGAGTTCAGTGATCGCATTCTGATCGTTACGGAATGAGCCGTGACCAGCACGGCCTTCAGCAATCAGATTGAGCCAGGCCATACCTTTCTCGGCAGTCTGGATCAGGTAGAGACGAAGATCATCACGGATGGTGAGCGAGAAGCCGCCAACTTCACCGATCGCCTCTTGGCACCCCTCCACGACTTCTCGATGCTCCTCAACCAGCCACCGGGCGCCCAGCCCGCTGCCAGCCTCCTCGTCGGCGGTGAAGATCAACCGAATCGGCCGCCGAGGCGCGGCGCCGACGCGGGCTCGGGCCCGCACCACGCTCAGCACCATCGCGTCGAAGTCCTTCATGTCAACCGCGCCGCGACCCCAAACGCAGCCGTCGACAACTTCGCCGGAGAACGGCGGCACCGACCAATCGTCGGCGTTGGCGGGAACCACGTCGAGGTGTCCGTGCACCAGCAACGGCGAGATCGAGGTGTCAACTCCGTCCGGCTCCCAGTGGGCTACCACCGAGGTGCGTCCCGGCTCGGGTTCCAGCAGTTCACTGGAGATCCCAACCTCGTTAAGTAGCTCGGCGACACGTTCGGCGGCAATCCGCTCCCCAGGACCTGGTTCTGGCCCAAAGTTCGAGGTATCGATCCTGATCAGCTCTTGGCACAGCTCGACAACCTCGGCATCAGGCAGATAGTCCGCGCTCACCGCTTCATCTTGGCTGATGCACTCCGTGGCCCGCGCTCGGCCCATTGGAATCCTTCGGCGGAACCGCCCAAGTTGCTATAGTTCGTGGGCGCCGCGTGAGGTGAACCAGCAGGTCCGGGTGGCGGAATAGGTAGACGCGCTAGCTTGAGGTGCTAGTGCCCTTAACAGGGCATGGGGGTTCAAGTCCCCCCTCGGACACGTTCATGCCAGCCACTCGTTGATCGGGCCGACAAGGGCGGCCTCGGGCAGGTAGACGTTCTTGGGGTGGTGGGCCAGGGCAGGAGCGCCCGGAACGATGCCTCGCGCTGCACAGCGATAGTAGGTGCGTGTCTGGCGTGTGGATCCTTCCATAC
>JBKPBV010000074.1:0-6463 GCA_046727055.1 Actinomycetota bacterium
GTGCTGGGGAGGAGGGCGGGGACATGTTTTTCGTCCCCGAGCGACGACGAAGTAGGTGGACTCAAAAGCGCGATCCGCAGCGAGTGGAGCGAGCAATCAGACGCGGATCGCGCGCCGCCGTGCTGGGGAGGAGGGAGGGGACATGCTTTCGTCCCCGAGCGACGACGAAGTAGGTGGACTCGAAAGCGCGATCCGCAGCGAGCGGAGCGAGCAATCAGACAGGGAGCCATCAGCGAGGGACCGAGCGAGACGCCCCCGTGTGTTCTATTGGGGGCCCTGATTGCTTTCGGACTGTGTGGCTGTGGGCGTGGGCGTGGGCGTGGGGGTCTGTGTCGGTGGCTGGGTGGTCGGTGTCGGGGGAGGGGGCGGCGCGGTCGCGATAGTGAGTCTGATCGTGGTATCGCGGTCGACTGTAGCTCCCGCCTGTGGGTTCTGGTCGATCACCGTACCGGCAGGCTTCGAGCTCTCCCGCTCGGTGAACTGTGGCTCTCCGAAGCCCGCATCCCCGGCCTCGCGGATCGCGGCGTCTCGAGACAAGCCCTCGAAGTTCGGTACTTCCGACTCGCCGGTGGCGTACCGCACGGTGATCCTGCTGTCCAGCGGGACGGTCGAGCCCTCCTTCGGGGAGATGCTGGTCACGTCGCCGGGCTGGGTGTCTGCGTCCTCGCTCTTGGCCGCAACGGTCCTGACATTGCTGAACTTCAGATCCTCAAGAGCGTTTTCGACGTCTTGAACGTCCTGGCCGACCAAGCCATCGGGAATCTTGGCGGTCTTGGGGCCCTGGTTCAAGGTGATGATGACGGTACTGCTCACATTCACAACGGTGCCGCCGACGGGATCTTGGGCTGTGATCGTGCCTTTGGTCTCCGCCTCACCATTCACCTTCTTGACCTCGACCTCGAGGTTGCGCGCGGTGAGTTGGTCGCGTGCCTGCTGCTCGGTGAAGGTGAGAACGTTCGGCACCTCAACCGTCTCGACCGTCTGCGCCGGTTCGAGCATCCGATAAAGCCCCCAGCCGGCGAGGCCCAGCGCCAGCACGATCAGCGCCCCGATGAGGATCGCCAGGCCGACTCGACTCTTCGACGGTTCCTCTTCCTCGTACTCTTCCGCATCTGGTGCCTCCGGCGGGACCACGGTTGGCGGCGCAGCCACATTGGTCGGTGTGTCGTAGGCATTGGCGGCAATCGCTCCTGCAGCTGCGGCCATGGGCACCACGGCAGTGGCTAGCTGGGCGGTGGTCAGCTGGCCGGAAAGCAAGCGACTGATGTCGTCCTTCATCTCCCTGGCCGATTGGTACCGTTCGGCCGCATCCTTGGCCAGCGCCTTCAGGACGACCGCGTCAATCTCGGGACTGATCTCCGGATCCAGCTGGCTGGGAGGCAGCGGGGTTTCGCGTACGTGCTGGTATGCAACGCTCACCGGGGAATCACCGACGAAGGGCGGCCGGCCGACTAGCAGCTCATAAAGAAGGCAGCCCGTGGAATAGAGGTCGCTGCGAGCGTCGACTTTCTCGCCCCGCGCTTGCTCGGGAGAGAGGTATTGCGCCGTGCCGATGACCGCGGCGGTCTGGGTCATCGTCGCACTGGTGTCCGCCACGGCGCGGGCGATGCCGAAGTCCATCACCTTGACCCCACCGTTGGGGGTGAGCATCACGTTGGCCGGCTTGATGTCGCGGTGCACAATTCCGGCCTTGTGGCTGTAACTCAAGGCGTCCAACACACCCTGGGTAAGTTCGAGCGCGCGCTCGGGAAGGATCTTGCGCCCGTCCTTGAGAATGTCGCGGAGCGTGTCACCATCAACCAGCTCCATCACGATGTAGGGGACGGAGACCCCGGTCAGGGGGTCGATCTCCTCGCCCGTGTCGTAGACAGCGACGATCGTCGGATGGTTCAGGCCGGCAGCGGATTGCGCCTCACGGCGGAACCGAGCCTGAAATGTCGGATCGGTGGCAAGATCGGCCCGCAATTGCTTGACTGCGACGGATCGACCCAGCCGTTGATCGACAGCACGACGGACCTCGGCCATGCCCCCACGTCCCAGCAGTTCGCCCAGCTCGTAACGGCCCCCGACCATAGTTGGGCTGCTAGTCATTTCCATGATCCTCCCTCCACCCCGGCTGCCATTCTCGGCCATGCGACGCCGGAGCGTGAAACGGCTACCCCATGTGGACTCGTGCGACTGGAGGGGTGCGTTCTCATCACGGCCGTCAAAATGTACGCAGGATCCCGGGCCTGGTCCCGGAACCTACGTGTACGTAGCTTTCTTACGGTCTGCATGGGTTGCTAACTGTGTAGACCGTCAGCAAACTGTGCAGACCTCCGCTGTCATGCTTCGTCGCAAGCTCCTGCAGTCGTCGGAGCGAGCAGCCTGTCATAGTGCCGCCTGCATCACTGCGCGAGCAATAGGCGCGGCTACCCGCCCACCGGCGATGTCGCTTCGCGGGATGTCGGCGTCCTCGACGATCACGGCAACGGCGATCGCCGGATCGTCCACCGGCGCAAACGAGGTGAACCATGCGAACGGCTTTCGTTTCGGATCAGATTGGGCCGTGCCTGTCTTGCCCCCAACCTCGACGCCCGGGATCTGGGCATTGCTTCCTGTGCCCTGGCTGACGACGACGGACATCATCTGCTGCAGCTCCTGGGCGTCTTCCGGGGTCATCGCGGTGGACAGCTCCTTGGGCTTATGAGTTTCGATCGACTGCAGGTCGGGAGTTCGCACGGTGCTGACCACATATGGGTCCATCAGTACGCCGTCATTGGCGATCGCGGCAGACACCATCGCCATCTGCAGGGGACTGGCTGCCACGTCATACTGGCCAATCGAGCTCAGCGCCAGCTGTGCCTCATCGAGCTTGTCGGGGAACTGGCTGGCTACGCCACCCAGATCGGCCAGGTGCCGTCTGTCAAAGCCAAACAGTTGTGCTTGCTCGCGCAGCTTGTCCTCACCAAGATCAAGACCCAGATTGGCGAATGCCGTGTTACATGAGACCTCTAGCGCCTGCGTGATGGTGATCTTGGTGCCGCCGCAACTACCAGAGTTGGGCAAGTAAACTCGGGTACCGGGCAGCCGAAGCCGATCCGGCGACTCCACGAGAGAGTCCGGGGTTTTACCATCGGCCAGCGCGGCAGCCGCGGTCACTAGCTTGAAGGTCGAGCCCGGCGGATAGATCTCTCGCGCGGCGCGGTTGGCAAGCGGGCGTTGTGAGTTGGAGGCCAGCCGGTCGTACGCCTCGCCGGCCTCCTCGATGTCGTGGGTGGCGATGTCGTTCGGGTCGTACGTGGGACTGGTCACCATGGCCAGCACGGCACCGGTTTTCGGGTCGAGTGCGACGACAGCACCCTTCTGATTGCCGAGCGCGTCTGCCGCCGCTTTCTGAATCTTGGGGACGATTGTGGTCTGCACGCTCGCCCCTTTGGGCGGTTGGTTGGTCACCAGATCGATCAGCCGGCGTACGAAAAGAGCATCGTCGGTTCCTGCGAGCTGAGCGTTGTAGGTGCTCTCCAACGCCGAGCTGGCGCGGTCGTAGGAGTAGAAGCCTGTGACTGGTGCGTAGAGCTCGCCATTCGGATAGACACGCTGGTACTTGAAGCGATCCTTCGAGGCCACCGTCTTGGCCATCTCGGTCTTGCCGGCAGCCAAGATCGCTCCGCGATCTTGGGCGAACTCGGCGTCCCGTACCCGCCGGTTCTGGGGCTCGGCGGCAAGTGAGGACTGCCGAAAGATCATCATGTACGTGCCGTTGGCAAGCAGTAGCGCGAACATGATCAGCGCGATGAACGCCACCCGTCGTATCGGCTTGTTCATGTTCCCGCCTTGACGAGCTGGGTCTTTTCGATGTCGGGGTTGATCGGGGCAACGGTCGCAGCAGGCTTGCGAACCTGGTGGGAGATCACCAGCAAGAGGCCGGCGATGATCCAGTTGCAGACCAGCGACGAGCCGCCCTGAGACATGAACGGCGTCGTCAGACCGGTCAGCGGCAGCAGCCGCGTCACGCCGCCGATGATGGTGAACACCTGGAGTGCGAACGCGAACGAGAGACCGGTTGCCAGCAGCTTGCCGAAGGGCTCGCGACACTGCAGCGCGATCCGCAGGCCTCGGGCCACAATCAGCCCATAGATCATGATCACGGCCATCAGACCGGTCATGCCGAGCTCTTCGCCGATCGCTGCGGCAATGAAGTCGCTGCGGGCCAACGGTGTGAGACCGGGCCGCCCCAGCCCTAAGCCGGTGCCGAGCAGACCACCCCAGGCCATGCCGAACTGTGCGTTGATCACCTGAAAGTGAGCGTCGAAGTCGGAGAACGGGTCGAGCCAGGCGCCCACCCGGCGGCGCACATGGCTGAAGTTGAGATAGCCGAAGTACGCCCCGGCCGCGAAGAGCAGCGTGCCCAACACCGCCCAGCCGGCCCGCTCGGTGGCGACGTAGAGCATCATCACAAACAGCCCGAAGAACAGCAGCGAGGTTCCCAGGTCGCGCTGCCACACCAAGATTGCCAAGCTGATCAGCCACATGATCAAGATCGGGCCGAGGTCCCGAGCTCGTGGCAGATCGATGCCGAGCACCCGATAGCCGGCGAGCGCAAGCACGTCACGCTTCTCGACCAGGTAGGACGCGAAGGCGATGGCGAGCAAGACCTTTGCAGCCTCGGCGGGTTGGAAACTGTACGGACCGACCTGGATCCAGATCTGGGCGCCGAACTTCTCGATGCCGAGACCGGGCACCAGCGGCAGCAAGAGCAACACGATACCGGCGAGGCCGATCGTGTAGGTGAACCGCTGCAGCGGCCGGTGATCATTGACCCAGGTGACGACCAGAATGAACATGAGGACGCCGAGCGCGGTCCAGATCAGCTGCTGGCGCGCGCCGTTGAGGGGTGGGTCATTGATCAAGTCAATGCGGTGGATCATGACCAAGCCGAGGCCATTGAGCAAGATCACACAAGGCAAGATGACCGGGTCGGCGTACGGAAGCCGCCAGCGGACCGCAATGTGCGCCAGCGCCGCGAGCAAGGTACATATGACTGCCACGTAGGGGAAGATCGGCGACAGCTCACCGGTGACATTGAGGTCGACCAGCGCGTACCCGCCAAGGCTCAGGGCCAGGGCGAAAATGATCAGCGCAAGCTCGATACCGCGACGCTTGCGGGGAACAACGGTGACGGGTGCGACCACACTCATCAGCAACTCGGCTCCACCTGGTCGGTGGCGGGAGCCGAAGGCGTCGGAGTTGGCATACCGCCGGGCTGTTTGCTGGGCGTCGGGCTTGGTTTGGAACCTGGTGTGGGGGTTCGCGGCGAAGTTGTCGGCGCTCGGTTGGCGCACCTCTCGGCGGCCGCGCTCAGTTCGGCAACGGTTGCGCGCGCCGAGTGCAGGCTGGGTACGTCGATATTGGCTTTGACCTGCTCCTGATAGAACGGCGGCAAATCGCTGACCGTCACCTGCTGTACCTCATAGACCCGCGACAAGGACAGCCCCGGCAGGCCCTCCGACAGCCCCTGGAAGATCGCAACCTTGTCCTGGTCGGCGCCTACGAAGTACTGGGTCCGGGTCCACGCGTATGCCATTCCCAATCCCGCAACGGCGATCAGCACCAGCAGCAGCAGGCCGACAAGTGGCCTACGGAAGCGCCGCCGATGCGGCGCTTGCGGGCTATATCGCTCCTCGTCGTCGGGGGTGGGCTCAAGGTTGGCAAGGCTGGTGACAAGGGTTTCTTCCTCGGTGTCGTCCTCGGGAAGCTGGCGGCGCGCGGCCCCCGGGCGTCGGATCGGTTGTTGTGAGGCGGCACCGAGCACGACCACGCCGTCACTGCCGTGCGATTCCACAACATCGGCAACGATCACTGTGATGTTGTCGATCCCACCCTCGCGAAGAGATTTGTCGACAAGACGCTCGACAGCATCGTTGAGGTCGGGAAGCTGAAGTGTGGTCTCGATCACGTTGTCGTCGATCAAGCCGCTGACGCCGTCGCTACAGAACATCAGCCGGTCGCCGACCTGCACCGGCACCATTGTCAGATCGGGATCGTTGGTGGCCTGGCCGTTGAGCACCTTCAGTAACAGCGAGCGGTGTGGGTGCATCGCGGCTTCGTCTTCGCTGATCTTGCCGTCATCGACCAGCGATTGCACCCACGTGTGATCATGTGTGAGCCGTTCCAGGTGACGGTCGCGGTACAGGTATGCGCGGCTGTCCCCAATATGCGCAAGGCCGAGCTGAACGCCGTCGAACATCGCCCCGGTTACGGTCGTGCCCATGCCCTCCAGCGAAAAGTCGGACTCAACGAGATCTGCGATCTTGGCGTTGGCCTCATGGATGGCTCCAGCCAGCACCTCGAGCATCTCCCCGCCCGAGGTGGGGCCGTCGATCTTCTGCATGGTCTCGATCGCCACGAAAGAGGCAAGATCACCCGCAGCCGCGCCACCCATGCCGTCGGCAACGACGAGCAGGTGCGGGCTCGCATAGCC
>JBKPBV010000075.1:0-16680 GCA_046727055.1 Actinomycetota bacterium
AACAGGTCAGGGTCACCAGGTCCGGTGCCGACAAAGATCACCCGACCTTTGGCGACAGGTGCGATTGGAGTGGCTGGGGGGGAGGTCCGGGGCCTACGAGCCGAGGATGTGCTCACTGACTTCTCGCGTTCTGTTGTTCAGCCCGTCGCCTCATCGGCGGCCGAGCCCTAGGTTGTTCAGACGTTTCGCTCCCGCAACCCTGACAGCACCTCAGCAGCGTGAGTGGCCCCGAACCGCTGCGGATCTGTCGATGATCCGTGCGCCTCCAGCCGTAAAAGGCCTGCCTTGGTGGGCTCTGACAAGTTGCTCAGTAACGTTCTCCCAATTACGGCCGTCAGAGTCAAATCGAGACTTGTACCACGGACTGCATTAACGACTGCATGCGCCCCCACTGGAGCTGTGCACCCGGCTTCCAATGTGGCCAGAAAACCCCGTTCCACAAGGGATTCTGCTCGCGCAACAAAGTTGTCGAGAGCTACCAAACGCTGCCGGAGCTCCATGCTGAGAGAACGATGAATTTCTAGGGCGAGGGCGCCCTGTCCAGGTGCTGGAAGCATCACCTGATGATCAAGAATCTGTGCTGAGAGCTGTTTGATGAGGATGGCCTCCGACGCGTCTTCGGTCTCAGCGAGCAGGCCAAGCCGGCGCAACCCCGCCGCAGCCAAGATCACCGCATCAACCCGGCCCTCTCGGGCCCGCTCGATCCTGGTCTCGACGTTCCCGCGAATCGGCACAACTTCCAGCGCAAGCTCCCGGCTGGCCGCCCAGTCGAGAATCTGCATCGCGCGCCGGGGAGCTCCGGTTCCCACGCGCCCACCATCGAGAAGATCATCGAGTCGCCGCCCCACCAGCACATCTCGGGTGTCCTCGCGTTCGGGAACGGCGATGATCTCAAGATCGTCTGCGGGAGAGGTCGGCAGATCCTTGAACGAGTGCACAGCTACATCGATCTCGCCGCGGCGTAGCGCATCGCGTACCGCACTGACAAAAACGCCGGTGCCGCCGATCTCGGTGAGCTGGCGCTGATCGAGATCACCGGTTGTCGTTATTCCTACAAAGGTCGTGTCGCTGCCGCCGGCCGCCAGTGCCGTTGCCACCTGGTTCGTCTGCGCGCGGGCTAGCGCGGAGGTACGAGCGCCCAGCCGGATGGGCCGGGTCAGGGCCTTTGCGCGCATCAGGACCATCGAGGCATTAGGGTCCGACCTCAGGTGACATCACCGCGGCGACGGTCTGCGGATCGAGGGCAAACAGCTCGCGCAGTGCGGCTGCGTAATCGACGGTGTCCGGCTCCGATGACAGCTCCTGGATGCGTACGGTCGGCGCGTGCAAGAGCTTGTCGACAATACGTCGCATGCTGCGTTGGATCTGCTCCCTTTCATGATCATCAAGATCGGGCAGCCGGGACTCCAGCCGGCGCAGTTCGCTTGTCACCACATCCGAAGCCATCGAGCGCAAGGCAACAACCGTCGGCGCCACTTGGGCGGCGCGGCGCAGGCCAAGGAAGTTGGCAACTTCCTCCCGAACCAGAGCGCGCGCGTCCTCGACTTCCTCGGCGCTGGCGGCGTCGGGCTGATCGGTGACGAGGCGATCCAGGTTCACCAGGCAAATGCCGCGGTCCACGACCTGTGGGGCCACATCCGCAGGAAGGGCAAGATCGACGACTCCACGAACCGGCGTACCTGCCAGGTCCTCCACGCCAATGGTGAGAGTGCGCGCCCCGGTGCAGCTCACCAAGACATCGGTGGCTGCTAGGGCTTCACTGAGATCGGAGAGGGCCACAGCCTTCCCCCCGATCGACTCGGCCAACCGCTCGGCACGGGCCAGTGTGCGGTTCGCGCAGGTGACTGCTGCGCCGTCCGCAGCCGCGGTCCGTGCCGCCAGCCCGGCCATCGCACCGGCACCGACTACCAGCACCCGACGGCCGGCGAGACTACCTATTTCGTCGGTCAACAACCGGTAGGCAGCGCTGACCAGCGAACGGCCGGCCGACCCAATACCTGTCTCGCTGTGGACTCGCTTGCCTACCCTGATCGCTTGCTGAAACAACGAATTGAGGACCGTGCCGACGGTCTCGTGACCCTGGCCGAGGGTAAGGGCACCCTTGACCTGACCGAGAATCTGACTTTCTCCGACCACGAGCGAGTCCAGACCGGAAGCGACCGAGAAGGTGTGGGCGACCGCACCCTCATCGAAGAACACCGCGCACAATGACCGCAGCTCCCCGGGCCGCAGGCCGGCAACATCCGCGAGCTCCTGGGTCGCGTCGTCCAACGCGCCGTGAAACCGCGAGACGGAGGCGTACAGCTCGGTTCGATTGCAGGTCGACAACACGAGGGCCTCGTCAATGTGCTCAGAGCCAACAAGCTGCTCGGCAAGCTTGGCCGAAGCGGGAGAGTCCAGGGCAAGCTGAGCCAGATGAGAAACCGATGTCGACTTGTGCGAGACGCTGACCACCAGGATGCTCACGACACTGTCCCTCTGCTCTTGGCGAAGATCTGCTTGCTGCCGTCGGTCTTGCGTTGCTCGTGATAGGCGAGGATCTGCAGTTCTTGACCCAGGTCGACTTTGCGGACGTTGACGCCCTCAGGCACCACGAGCACAGTGGGCGCGAAGTTGAGGATGCTGGTGACTCCCAGATACACCAACCGGTCCGCGACTGCCTGGGCGGCCTCAGCCGGCGTCGCGATCACAGCGATTACCGCACCCGAACGCGCAACCACTTCCTCAAGTTCGGTGAGGTCGGAGATCGCCAGCCCGTGAATCCGCTTGCCCACCAGATCGGGTGAGGTATCAATCAGTCCCACGACACGGAATCCGTGGGAGTAGAAACCGGAGTAGTTGGCGAGGGCGGTACCGAGGTTGCCCAGACCCACGATGATCACGGGCCAGTCGTGAGCGGAGCCGACCACTCGACCAATCTGGAACCTCAAGTAGGCCACGTCATAGCCGACACCCCGCGTGCCGTACGAGCCGAGGTAGGACAGATCCTTGCGGAGCTGGGCTGAGTTCACACCCGCCGCTTCAGCGAGGGCGCCGCTGCTGATGGTGTCGATCTGCCGCTCCGCCAGCTGGTTGAGCGCGCGCAGGTAGACGGGCAGCCGGGCAACTGTGGCATCCGGGATTCCCTTGAGCGTTGGGACCGCCTGCCAATGTTGAGCCGCCGCCCGCGGCGGAGGGTCGGTCGGGAAGGTCTGCGACACGCAACTCCTGTATCGGCGCTCGGATCTGGTCCAAACAGCGCCACTCTAAGGTCTTTGTGAATGTTCGCACAAACAGTCTTAACCCAGCCGCGGCCTCACTGTCGGATTCGCACGTACACGTGCGCTCCAGTCACGATGCACACTGTGCAACGTGTGGAGTGCGCCAGCAACGCGTGTAGAGCTCGCGGGGCTCGGGGCGGTATGGAACCCGAGCCTGGGACGCATGGCTAACCGTCATCGCTGTGGGGCGGCGCCATTTCCAGACTGGCAAGGTATGCGCGCCCGCGTGGCGAGAGTCGGTACCCCCGCTCCAGCGATTCGGTCAATCCGAGTGCCTTGAGCCGTCGCACCCGGATCTTGTACGCGCGACGCTCCTGGCCTGCCTCCGCAGCCAGCTCGGTCGATACCACAGCGGGCAGCCGCTGAATCTGCCGCAAGGTGCTCCGGGTCCAGGGCTGTCCAGCGGCACGATCCATCCGGTCGAGCTTGGCATTCAACGCCGAGACCTCTGCGGAATCGAGCTTGTCAGTGCGCCGCAGCGCCACGCGAGGGTCAGGTCCGGCCAGGACGATGCCAATCCGGTAGAGATCACCACCCCGACCCTTTGCGCTGGTCCACTTGACCAGCTCAGCCGCCGAGTTGAAGCCAGCCTCGACGGCGTCACGCTCGGTTAGCCGCTCCGGGTCCGTTGCTGTGATCGATGTGACCTCCACGACGCCAACGGAAGTGGTGAATCTCGATCCCACCTTGGGTCGTACGACCTCCCAGCGTCGATAGGTACTTCTCACCCGACCCTCGGCCAGTCCGCGCAACGTAGCAGCGGTGAACAACATCGCAGTCAGCGAGCCCGCTTCAGGGCGGCCTGAAGGCGTACGGGGTCCACCCGCCAGAAGTCATGCGGCGCCCCGTCGACGAACGTTACGGGCACTTGGTCGGTGTATCGACGCTGCAGTTCGGGATCGCTGTCAACATCCAGCACCGCGTAGTGGTCGCCGGTCTCGGCACATACAGCAGCCACCTGGGCTATCGCCACGTCACACAGATGGCAGCTACGCCGCATCAGCACCACGACTCGTTCGGTTCGGTCGGCGAATGTTGGTGCCGCCGTCACCGAAGGGCCTCCTGACCGGAGTTCAAGGCGTCACGCAACACGCCCTTCTTGACCTTTCCGGTGATTCCCCTGGGCAGCTCGTCGACGAGCGCTACCAGGCTGGGACGCTTGAACTTGGCAAGCCTGTTGGCGCAATGTTCGTTGATCGCCGTCACGCTCAGATCTGTGCCAGCGACGAATGCCACGACCTGCTCACCGGTACGCCGGTCCGGCCGCCCGAGCACCGCTGCCGATTGCACCCCCGGCAGCTCGGCGATCGCCTCCTCGACCTCAGCGGGATAGACATTGAAGCCGTTGACAATGATCAACTCGCGGGAGCGGTCAACGAGGAACAACTCACCGTCGAGCAGGTAACCGATATCTCCGGTGGGATACCAGCCATCTGGCCCCGGACCGCCGTGGCCGTCCGGCCAATAACCCGAAAACAGGTTGTCACCGCGGATCCAGATCTCACCGGGTTCGGTTACGTCAGTACCGTCACCGATCCTGACTTCCACGCCCGGCAACGGCCGGCCGACGTGACCGTGCCCGAGCAGTTCTCCGCCGAACGTCGCCGAGACGCCCGCCGCCGCTTCGGTCAGTCCGTAACCCTGCTCAACCCTCAGTCCGGTACGCGCGGTGAATCGCTCTCGAAGATCAACTGGCAGCGGCGCGCCACCACACAGGATTGTGTTCACCAGGCCGAGGCTGGCAAGCGCGCGCTCGTCCTGCAGGATTCGGGCGAGCACTGGGGGTGCCAGCGGCAAATTGCTGATCTGCTCGCCGGCTAGCACCTCAGCAAAGCCATCGAATCCATCCATGATCACCAACCGAGTCCCCGACAACGCGCAGCTTCCCAGCACCGCGTTCAGGCCAAAGACGTGGAAAAGCGGCAGCATGCCCAACACGACGGTGTCGCGGTTGAGGATCTCCAAGGACGCGATGTGGTGCAGGTGACTCAGCAACGCGCGGTGGCTGAGCATCGCAGCCTTCGGCTCGCCCGAGGTGCCGGCTGTGTAAAGCAGGACCGCCAAGGCCTCTCGATCCCTTGGGGAGCTCACTGGTTCGGCTGCCACGTCGGCCAGCGCGTCGAGCCCGTGAGGAGTGAGATCAATCTGATGTACACCCTCGATCGGTTGGGCTGCAGCCGTGAACAACACCCGCGCCCCACAGTCGTTGATCATGCTGCGCAGCTCGCGAACGGCCGACTCGGGATTGATCGGAACAGCGACGTAACCGGCCCGCAAGGAGGCGAAGTAGACCACGACAAAATCAATGCTGTTGGGGCCGCAAATCGCGACGCGATGCCCCGCAACGAGCCCGTGCGCCGACAATCCTGCAGCGACCGCGTCAACCCGACGGTCGAGCTCGGTCCAGGTCATCCTGCGGCGTACCGGCCTCGGCTGAACCAGCGCGACACCATCAGGCTGAGCCTCCGCCTGGCGCGTCACAACATCAGCGAGGTTGGTCTCCGGGTGCACAGCGTAGACCGGTTGGACCGTTGTTTCCTGGTCGTTCACCCAACCGAGTCTGGCACGATCAGCAGCGCACCGGACATTATGGTGATGAGGTGACCGGACCGGAGATCGCTATGAGCAAGTCGGAGTGGGCGACCCCAGCGCACACCGGCCACGTTGAGTCCTTGCCGGGCAGCGATGCGTCAGCAATTCCGGTTGACCAGGACCATCCGTTGGCGGCAGCCGGGCCACTGCGGGAGGCGCCGGAGGACATCGAGGGAAGCGGTCAGTACCACGAGCCGCTGATCCATGAGGATCCGACCGCTGCGGCGTTTTTCGATCTTGACAACACTGTGATTCAGGGCGCATCGCTGTTTCATCTCGCTAAGGGTCTGTATCGGCGTGGCTTCTTTCCCACTCGAGTGATCTTGAAGGGCCTGTGGTTGCAGATCTACTTCCGCATGGTGGGGCGGGAGAAAGCGGGCCACATCGAAGATGCGCGGGGCGCCACATTGGGCTTCATCGAGGGGCACACCGTCACGGAGCTGACCGAGATAGCAAATGAGGTCTACGAGGAGTCAATTGCCCACCGCGTCTGGCCAGGTACTAGGGCGCTCGCTCAAATGCATCTCGACGTCGGACAGCAGGTCTGGCTGGTCACCGCGGCGCCGGTTGAGGTGGCTGGCATCATCGCCGCGCGGCTCGGACTGACCGGCGCGCTGGGGACCACGGCCGAGCACGTCGACGGTGTCTACACCGGGCGGCTCAAAGGCGATCTGCTCCATGGCTCCGCCAAGGCTTGGGCCGTACGCGCGCTGGCACGTGAGCACGGATTCGATCTTGCCCACTGCTTCGCGTATTCAGACTCCTATAACGACCTTCCGATGCTGTCGCTGGTCGGGCATCCGTGCGCAATCAACCCTGACGGCAGGCTGCTCGCACACGCCGAAGATCACGACTGGCAGATCCAGGACTATCGCAGCGGTCGAAAGGCCGCGCGTCTTGGGCTGTTCGGGGCCGGGGCGGCAGGCGCGACCGCCGGAGCTGTGGCGACCGGGTATGCCGTCCGGCGCATCCTGAGGGGGTAGTGCGTGGGAATCAGCGCCTTCGGCTCATGACATGAAGTAGTGCGTGGGAATCAGCGCCTCCGGCTCATGACATGAAGCACCACGGCGGCAGCGGCAAGGTAGGCCGCATAACCGAACAGCCCGAGTACGGCAAGGCCCTCGGCGCGGCCGTTCCGGTTTGCGAACAGGCCCATGAGGATGACCGCCACGGCGAGTAGGGCCACGGCAGCTGCGCCGACGTACACGAAGCCGCTGAGCTGATCCAGATCGATCTGCCGCCTCCCGGCCTCGTTCGAGTCGTCGGTGGCGCGCACTGGGCGGCGCAGCCTGACCACGATGACGGTGAAGCCGGCAAATGCGAGCAAGATCACCGCCAACGCCCAGAACACGTGGACAGATTAGCTGCGTGCCAAGCGAGGTCTGTATAGTTTGCTGACGGTCTGCATACGTTGCAAACCGTGCAAAGCGAGCGAAACCTACGTGCACGTAGGTTTCGACAGCCGGTGTGCGAAGGGGCCTTTGGCGAGGCTAGAAGAAGGCGCTGCGGCGCTGCATGAGCAGCGCGTACAACGTCTGCTGGATCGTCTCGCGTACCTGGTCGGTGATGTTGAACACGATCATGGGGTCGTCAGCGGCTCCGGGCCCGAGTTCGTCGGTGGTGATCGCCTCGCCGAACTGGATGATCCACTTGCTCGGCAGCGGAATCATGCCGAGCGGCCCGAACCATGGAAACAACGGAGTGATCGGGAAGTACGGCCAGCCCAGGGCCCGCGCGAGCGCAGGCGCCCGAGCGATCAGTGGATAGATCTCCTCCGATCCCACAATCGCAATGGGAATGATCGGCACCTGAGCACGAATGGCGGCCGCGACAAACCCGCCCCGACCGAATCGCTGCAGCTTGTAGCGATCCGCGTACGGCTTCCCGAGTCCCTTGAAGCCCTCAGGGAAGACTGCGACGAGTTGATTGGACGCGAGCAGGCGTTCGGCATCTTCCTGACAGGCCAGCGTCGTCCCCGTTTTGCGAGCAAGATCATGGGAGATGGGGGTCTTGAAGATGAGATCCGCGCCCAGCATCCGGACATGCCTGCCGATCTCGTCGTAGACCACCGTGTGCAAGATCATTCCGTCGATCGGCAAGGTGCCGGCGTGATTCGAAACGAGTAGCGCCGAACCAGCAGTGGGTAGGTTCTCGGCACCTCGAACCTCCACCCGGAACCAGGACTCGGCGAGCTGTCGCAGCAGCGGGAGATAGATCTTGGTGGTGAACTCGGGGTCGAATCCGAACTCATCGACCGCGTAGTCGCCCCTCAGTCGGGTACGGATGAAGGCCAGCGTCTCGTCCAGCGACTGCTCCCACTCGACGCCCAGCGCCTGTACCAACGATGCGAGGACGTGCACCGGGTTGCCGGCGATCTCCCGCAGCTGAGTAATCGGAATCGACTTCAGGCTCCCAAGCGATTGCGCGGCTGATCGAGCCAGCTCGCTCAGCAAAGCGCCGATGGCCGGCGTAGCGGAGGACTCCTTTGACCCCGCACTGGAATCCGGGCCAGGCGGAATTCGTGGGCGGGCCGCGCCGGGAGGAGCGTCCTCTCCAGGCTGGGACCGGCGGGCCGCTTGGGGCGGTGCTAAGCGGCGAGCCGAAGCCGACGGAGCCGTACCACTGCCGCGACCCGCTGGGCCGTGGCTGCCGAGGTGGATGATCTTCGCGTCAGCCACTGCGCACCGCCGCACCTCTGAGCACCCGACTCACAGTGTCGAGCGCGCCATCCACTCGCTCCGGGCCCAGCAACCCGGGCTTGGCGACGCTGACGAACTCCTCCAGCGCAGCGAGACTGCTGAACGTCGGGACGAAGCCCGTCGCTTCGGTGAAACGGGATATGTCCATGGCCCGACCATAGGTGAGTGCATCGACCTGATCGGCCGAGAAGTCCACTAGTCGCGCCTGCCTGAACAGCGCGGCCACCAGTGGCGCCGCAAGGTGCGGAACACCCACAGCGGGCCGGCCCATCTTGCGGATCGCCTGTGAGAGCGTAACGATATCGGCCGCAGCGACATTGAAAGTCCCAGGCACGTCACGGTGCGTGACCAATAGCAAGGCGGCAACAGCGTCGCTGGGATGCAGGAACTGGAGCCGAGCATCGAAGCCCATGACGCGTGGCACGACCGGAAGTGAGAGGTAGTTCGTGACATTGCTGTCTAAGCCGGCGCCCATCAGATTTGCCAGCCGCACTGTGGTGACTATCACATCGGGACGGCGTCGGGCCAAGCCCCGGACGTAGCTTTCGATCTCGAGCGAGTCCTTGCCAAAGCCCGTGCGTGGCTGGGCGCGGGCCGACATGTCCTCGGTGAACCTCGCCGGGTCGCGCGGGGATGCCCCGTACACCGAGATCGAACTCTGCACGACCAGCTTTCGAACCGTCTCCGCCTTCTGGCAAGCGGCAAGGAGCTGCATCGTGCCGATGACGTTGATTTCCTTCATCGAGGAGCGGCCGCCCGCCGTACCAGGGCTGGCCACCACCGCAAGATGCACCACAGTGTCGACACCACGCGTCGCAATCACCCTTGAGATCACGGGATTGCGGATGTCAGCGCGTACAAAATCAGTCATGCCCAGGTCCTGCCGGGGTGGAACGACATCGATGCCGATTACCTCGACCTGATTCTCAGCGGCGAGCGTACGGGCGAAACGGGTGCCAAGGTCACGCGAGACTCCGGTGACCAGGACGACCCGTTTCGCAGCCATCAAGGGTGTCCAGCCGGGAGACTACTTGCCCGCGCGACGGCGCTGGATTCGGGTGCGCTTCAGCAGCTTGCGATGTTTCTTCTTCGCCATCCGCTTGCGGCGCTTCTTGATGACCGAACCCACTTTGCAACCTCTCGCTCCCGAGACATCACTGTGGTCCCGGACCTGATCACTTGGCGACGCTTGTCGCCGGACAACTCTCGCATGTTACCGGCCGGCCGCAGATGATGCGAGTCGAGTCGACGAGATCAATTGCGCTGTCGTTGAGGAGCTGTACCCACCCTCCTCACGCTGTACACGGCATGCACGCCATGCACAGCTTCAACATCCCACGCAACGTGGGATGTTGACGGGGTGGAGGAGCAAGTGCATATCGCAGATAGTCTCACCATCAGTGACCTATCTAGACGACTACTCTCCTGGGAGCGGCCGGCGCAGCCGACCGCGTGCTTGGCTGCGAACCGACTCACCAGTGCTCAGCCTGAAAGGCGAGTGGAAGTTCCGCTGGTCGCCGGTTGCCTATGGTCTTGACGACGCAGCTGCCGATCCGGACTTCGACGACTCGGCCTGGGACACCATCCCAGTGCCCTCGCACTGGGTGCTTCCCGGCACCTCCCCCAGAGCCGCGGAAGGCGAGTACGGCCGACCGATATACACCAACATCCGATACCCGTTCCCGATCGACCCGCCGCATGTGCCCGACGAAAACCCCACCGCTGATCATCGCCGCAGCTTCGAGCTGCCGGACTGGACGTCTGAGCGGGTCGTGCTGCGGCTCGACGGTGTCGAGTCGATCTATCGCGTGTGGTTGAACGGCGTCGAGATCGGAGTCGGCAAAGGCAGCCGGTTGGTGCAGGAATTCGACATCACCGACGTGGCGCAACCGGGCCAGAACGTGATCTTGGTCCGCGTCCATCAGTGGTCGTCGATGAGTTATCTGGAAGACCAAGATCAATGGTGGCTACCCGGCATCTTTCGCGATGTCACTGTGCTGAGCCGCCCGTACGGGTCGGTAGATGATCTCTGGTTGCGCACCCAGTATGCTCCCGACGGCACGGGATCGATTGACCCCGAGATCATCAGTGCGCAGCATGCGTTCCCTATCGAGATTCAGATTCCCGAGCTCGGCGTCCAGCAACGCTTTGCCGGATCCAGCGACGTTGCCGCGTTCTCGGTCGGACAGGTCGAGCCGTGGAGTGCGGAGATTCCTAGGCTCTACGAGGCACGCGTCAGGTCTTCCGGGGAGAGGCTGAGCCTGCGGTTGGGTTTTCGGCGAGTTGACATAGCGGGTGACATGCTCCGTGTCAACGGAACGCAGGTGATCTTCCGCGGCGTAAACAGGCACGAGATCCACCCGGTCGGCGGTCGCATGTTCGACGAGAATTACGCCCGGGCCGACTTGATCATGATGAAGCAGGCCGGCGTCAACGCCATTCGTACCAGCCACTACCCGCCACATCCGCGGGTACTTGATCTTGCCGATGAGCTGGGCTTTTGGGTGATCGAGGAGTGTGACTATGAAACGCACGGGTTTGAGGTCTGTGGCTGGCAGGCCAACCCGAGCGATGATCCCCGCTGGGCGGAAGCCTGCCTGGACCGGATGGAACGTACCGTCGAGCGGGACAAAAACCACCCATCGGTGATCATCTGGTCCCTTGGCAACGAAGCGGGGACCGGCCGCAACCTCGTGCAGATGGCCGAGTGGGCGCGGCGCCGTGACCCGGGACGGCCAGTGCACTACGAAGGCGACCACACCTGCGCGTATACCGACCTCTATTCGCGCATGTACCCGAACTATCTCGAGACCGAGGCGATCGGTGCCGAGAGCGGCTTCATCTCTTACCTCAGCGACCCCGAGGAGGCCAAGCGAGTCCGCGGCAAACCCTTCGTGATGTGCGAGTACGCCCATGCGATGGGCAACGGCCCAGGTGGTATGCACATCTACGACGAGCTGACGGAGCGCTTCCCGCGGCTGCACGGCGGCTTCATCTGGGAGTGGCGTGATCATGGACTGTTGACGCGCACCGCAGACGGGGTCGAGTTCTATGCGTACGGCGGTGACTTCGGCGAGGTGCTGCATGACGGCAACTTCGTCATGGACGGCATGCTTGTGCCGGATGGCACACGGACGCCGAGCTTGGCCGAGTTCAGCCGAGTCAACCAGCCGGTGCTATTTGATCTTGACGGCATCCTGCTCACTATCCGCAACCGCTACCACACCCTCAGCAGCGAGCACCTTCGATTTATCGCCGTGAAGGAGCTGGACGGAAATCCGATTGCCGAGAGGACTGTCCAGATTCCGGCCATTCCGCCTGGCCAGCAGACAGCGGTGAGCTTGCCTGAGGATCTGGTGAGGCCTGGTGCTGGGGAGACCTGGCTGACCGTCCAGGCCGAGCTGGCAGAGGCGCAGGTTTGGGCTGAGCGCGGCCACCTGGTGGCGCTCAGTCAATTCGAGCTGACTGCACCGGGAACGATCGTGACCATGCCCGCCTGGCCGCCACCTCCGACGCTGCAGCCGGAAGAAGCCGTGATCACCTTGGGCCCCGCGCAGTTCGACACCCGAACCGGCCGGCTGCTCCGGCTTTACGCGCTGGATGTCGACGGCCCGCGGCTCGAACTGTGGCGCGGGCCGACCGACAACGATCGCAGCAGCGCCCGCGGCTCATTCGAATTAGGTCACCCGGATGAGACACGGGGCGAAGGCACACCGGGACCGTCCTCGGAGCAACGCTGGCGTGATCGTGGCCTGGATCGGCTCCAGCACCGGCTGCGTCACCTCCACTA
This sequence comes from Actinomycetota bacterium, assembly GCA_046727055.1. Classification (GTDB taxonomy): domain Bacteria; phylum Actinomycetota; class Actinomycetes; order Propionibacteriales; family Propionibacteriaceae; genus Microlunatus. Next base: position 12,342 of record JBKPBV010000075.1, read on the forward strand.
CGACCATGACCAATTGCGGGCGCAGGTACGGGTCGGGGCGGCTGCGAGCAACCTCTTCGTGGATGTGACCTATCACTGGTGGCTGACCAGCGGGCTTGCTCTGCTAGTTGAAGTTGAGCCATCGCCAGGTTGGGACTGCACCTGGCCGCGGGTCGGCGTACGGTTCGACCTGCCACCCGAATTGCGGCGAGCGAGATGGTTCGGCACCGGCCCCAACGAGTCTTATCCCGATACCCGGCAGGCGGCACGCGTCGGCAGATTCGCAGCCGATCTCGACGAGCTGAACGTCGCCTACTCCCGACCGCAGGAGACCGGGCATCGCGGTGACCTGCGCTCCCTGGTGATCTCTGACGGCACAGCTCCGCGATTACGTGTCACCACTTGGCCTAATCACGAGCGCCACCGTCCTGGCTTCACCCTGAGCGGTTACACCCCGCAGCAACTCGACCGGGCGCGCCACCCGTACGAGCTGGGTCCCATCGATCGCGTTTACCTGTTTCTCGATGATGCGGTGCACGGCATTGGTTCGCGCTCCTGTGGCGTGGATGTGCTGCCCGAGCACGCGCTTTGGCCAGGCAGGCGGCAGTTCGCCGTGGAGTTTCGCGGGACCTAGCGTCGAACCGCGCGAAGGTGTTACAGATCAGCCGGCGCTGAAGTAGGCATTCTCCAGGTAGGTGTTGAGCGCCTTCTCCGTCACCCGGAAGCTGCGGCCGAATTGGACGGCTTCGAGTTGGCCGGAGTGGATCAGGCGGTAGACCGACATTTTGGATAGCCGGAGGATTGCTGCAACCTCCGCGACGGTAAGGAACTTGCCGGCTTGCAGGTTGCCGGCCAGCGGAGTCACGCCCCCCGACTCTGCTGAGGTTGACTCATTGTTCATCTGGTGATCCTCATTCCGTAGCCCTTCGCGCTGGCTTCCCCTCCAGCGCCGTATTTGGGTACTGAAGTGAGAATAGTGGCAAACGGGGCTGTTGGTACAGAAAGATGCATAGAAATCTCTACGACACACCGTGCCGGATGATTGACGGCCAGTTGATCATGGCAGAGACTGAGCCACCCATGTTGCTCATAGGCTCGGATCCAGACCCAGTTCTGGGAAGACAGCCTGCCGGGTAGCAAGGATCGCCTGATCGACCCGGCTGTGCGGCGCAAACCCCTGCTCGAAGGGACGGAAGCTGGCATCGGCGCCGTCGGACATGGTGAGCGGAGCCGACTCTCCCACCTCGGCCCGCCACGTCTCGGGTACCGGCGTGTCTGGGTCGATTGGCTCGCCGCTGACGATGGCAAGCAAGTGGGTCCACGCCCGCGGCACCACATTGAGAACCGCGTACCCACCCCCGCCGGTTGAGATCCAGCGATCCGCGCAGAGTTCGTCGGCAAGGCTCGCCAGCGCGAGATACGAGGTGCGCTGCCCGTCGAGTGAGAGGTTCAGGTCGGCGAGTGGATCGCGTCGGTGCGAGTCGCAGCCATGCTGGGTGACCAGAACTGTCGGCTTGTACGCGCGAAGCGCCTGCGGCACGACGGCATGAAAGGCACGTAGCCAGTCGGCGTCCGTGGTGCCAGGCGGAAGCGCGACGTTCACAGCAGTACCTTCGGCTCCTCGTCCGCCGATCTCGTTGGGAAAGCCTGTTCCCGGGAATAGGTACGCCGGCGTCTCGTGCAGGCTGATGGTCATGACTCGCGGCTCGTCGTAGAAGATCGCCTGTACGCCATCGCCGTGGTGGACGTCGACGTCGACGTAGCCAATCCGCTCACAGCCGTTGTCCAGCAGCCAGCGAATGGCGACAGCGAGATCGTTGTAGACGCAGAAGCCGCTGGTATACCCCGGCATTGCGTGATGCAAGCCCCCACTGATATTGCTGGCCCGCAGCGCGTCACCGGTCCAGACCCTGCGAGCGGCCTCGACGGTTGCCATGGTGACCCAGGCCGCGATTTCATGCATCCCGGGGAAGACGGGATTATCCGTGGTCCCGAGCCCGTATCGGTGATTGGGCTCGCCGCGCTGCACGGCGGCGATGTAGTCCGGTGTGTGGATGGTCTGGATCAGCTGAAGATCGATCTCAGGCGGCGGCACGATCCGCAGCCGATCGAGGATTCCCAGCTGGCGGGCCAGCGAGATGGTGTTGGTGACCCGGCCTGGCGCCATCGGATGATCGGGTCCGAAGTCGTATTTGGTCAAATCGTCAGAGAAGACGAGCAGCCCGCCGCTCATCTGCGGCCGCCGCCGCCGGTCCGGTTCGACCCCGTCGAGCCAGCCTCGTTCGGCTTGCCCTGCTTGTCCTCTCGAGCCGCAGCGGCGAGTTCGCGGCTGCGATCGCGTGCCGCCTCCATAGCCACCAGAAACGCAGCCCGCACCTTGTGGTCTTCGAGCTGGCGTACGGCAGCAGCTGTGGTCCCGCCCGGCGAAGTCACGCGCTCACGCAAGACCGTGGGATGCTCTCCGGTTTCGCGCAGCAGCTTGGCCGAACCGAGCATTGTCTGCACCACAAGCTCGGTTGCGGTGTCCCGCGGCAGTCCGAGATGCACTCCGGCTTCGATCATGGCTTCAACCACGAAAAACAGGTATGCCGGGCCGGTGCCGGAAATGGCAGTTACCGCGTCCTGGTATCGCTCCGGCACTGTGATGACGCGGCCGGTGGCGGACAAGATCTCGGTCACCCGGTCAAGATGATCTTGGGTGCTGTGCGATCCGGGAGAGATCGCGGCCATCCCCTCGTCGACCTGAGCCGGCGTATTCGGCATGACCCGCACCACGGCGACTCCTTCCGGTAAGCGGGATTCGATGAAGGCGGTGTCGACGCCGGCCGCAAGAGACACAACGAGCGCCCCCGGCTTGATCGACTGCGCGATTTCGGCGAGCAGATCGCTCATGTCTTGCGGCTTGACCACCAAGATCACCGTCTCCGCCTCCGCCACGGCCTCGGTGTTCTGGACCATTCGGATGCCGTACTTGGCCGTCAGCTCCTGGCACCGCTCCGACCTCCGGTCGGTGGCGACAATCTGATCAGCGTGCCACCCAGCCCGGAGCAGACCAGACAGCACAGTCTCGCCCATCACACCCGCACCCAGAATCGCCAGCGGATGCCCGCTGGATGTCGCATTCGTTGTCACAGGCTGCCAGCCCGCCCACCGGCAACCAGCTGGCTGCTCACGAGTTCGGCAATCTGCACGGCGTTCAGTGCGGCGCCCTTGCGCAGGTTGTCGTTCGAGATGAACATGATCAGACCCTTCCCGGGCGGTGCGGCTTGATCTGCCCGGATCCTCCCGACCAGACTCGGATCCTGCCCGGCCGCATCGAGCGGTGTCGGTACATCCATCAGCCGAACGCCGGGAGCGCGAGACAGCAGCTCAGTCGCTCCTTCCGGATTGAGATCCTCAGCGAATTCTGCGTGGACGGCGAGGGAATGGCCGGTGAAGACCGGCACTCGTACGCAGGTGCCGGCCACGCGAAGATCAGGAATGTGCAAGATCTTGCGCGACTCATTACGCAGCTTCTGTTCCTCATCGGTCTCACCTGTGGCGTCCGCGACGAATGAGCCCGCTTGCGGGAGGACGTTGTACGCGATGGTCTTGACGTACTTGTTCGGCTTGGGGAAGTCGACGGCCTGGCCGTGGAAGGTGAGTTCGCTGGCCCGATCGACGACTGCCTTTATCTGGCTGTCGAGCTCGTCGACCCCGGCGCCACCAGATCCTGAAACAGCTTGATACGTCGCAACCTGCAGGCGCACCAGACCGGCAGCCCGGTGCAGTGGGGCGAGTACCGGCATAGCTGCCATCGTTGTGCAGTTCGGGTTGGCGATGATGCCCTTCGGCGGGCGGATCGCGTCCGCCGGGTTGACCTCGGAGACCACCAGGGGAACCTCCGGGTCCATGCGCCAGGCGGATGAGTTGTCGATCACGATGCCGCCGGCAGCTGCGACCTTGGGAGCAGTGATCAGCGAGGCCATCTTGCCGTTGGAGAAGAGTGCGACATCTAGACCGGTGAAGTCGGCGGTGGCGGTGTCCTCGACGACGATCTCGTTGTCGCCCCACGGCAGGCGGCGGCCCGCTGAGCGGGGCGAGGCGAAGAACCGCACCTCATTGATCGGAAACCGGCGCTCCTGCAGCAGGCTCCGCATGACCCCACCCACCTGACCCGTGGCGCCGAATACCCCAACACGCAACATGCTGACAAGACTAAGTGCTGCAGGTAGGCCCTAAGTCAGGTCAGGTCCTGGCTGCGGTCAAATTGGTCACCGAGGATGACCCCGTCGGTTGTGATCTCGTACTGGCGCATGAACGGGTCATGCGAGCTCCCGCGGGCCTTGAGAATGGTCAGTGCACGTTTTATTCGGGACTC